>JAUVLP010000216.1 GCA_030600655.1 Candidatus Eiseniibacteriota bacterium | reverse complement strand
CCAATCCAGCTGCTCGTTCTCCATGGGATCGGGACCACCCTCCATCGCCTTGAAGTCGATGACCTCCGCCTCAAGGATCCTCCCCTGTTCATCCTCCTTGAGAAGAAGATCTATTGCACCCGAGATCACGCAGTCGCGGGCCGCGATTTCGAAGCGGGCTTCTACCTGACGCAGGCGACGGAAGTCGGCCTGGTAGTCCTGGACGTAGTTCTTCGCGATCTCAATTGACTTGTCCCGGGCCCTCTCGTAGGGACCAGGACTGTTAACGGGATCGTTGCTCTGCGGGACGTGCTTCAGGTGGAAGACCTGTTCCGCTGTCCGCTCGGCCTCCTTCTCGGAAGGCGCTGCGGAGCCGTGTACCTGATGTAGTCTCCCGATAGCTGTATGAACCGTCTTCCCGAATCCGAACATGTCCGGTATTGGAGGGCTGAAGCCATAGCGCTCGCGGAACTGGTAGTCCATCGGGCAACGGAGATAGTAGCGGATCTCCGAGAAGCTCGTTGGAAGAACCGTCTCGTCGACTCTGCGTCTCGGATCGTGCGGCTCAAGGCCTGCGGGCAGCTGGGATGCGTCGCCGGAAAGCTCTGCGTGGCTGAGCCGCTGGGCGAAGTCCGAGGCCTTCTTGGCCCGCTTCCCGCCCGGTAGGCTCGCTGTGCCCGAGACATAGAGGTACCTCTCAGCCCGCGTGATCGCGGTGTAGAAGAGACGGGCCTCCTCATCACGCGTCCTCTGGTAGCCCCCGCGGTCGAGGGCCGACTGAATCACCGCCTGCGGCAACCAGCCGCCGTAGGGCTTCCTGTCGCCGGGGAACCTCCGGGATTCGACATCTACCACAAAGACAACCGGGTACTCTAGGCCCTTGGCCTTGTGAACCGTCGACACCGTCACGGCATCTGGTCGTTGCAGAATGTCGTCTGTTGACACATCGTAGCCGGTTTCAGCGGCGTGGCAGAGGAAGTTGAGGATGTCACGAAACCGGTCTGGAGAGTCGACGCTCATGTAGACGGCTTCGACGTCCTGGATCATGCGGCTGAAGAGGCCGATATCTCTCATAACCTCGTCCGCGAGCGGCGACCTGAGGACGCCGAATGCCGCCAGCAGGCCGTAGACGAGCTGCTGCGGATAGACCCGGCGCCTGGCACCACCGGGAGGGGTGTGAATCAGGCGACCCCATTCGGTGAGGAGCCTCGTCAGGGAATCGAAATCCGCTGACGGATAGATTGGGAGAACCTCTTGATCGAAGTGTGAGCGCACGACTTCGCGGGTCGGCGGGCCGCTTCGGAGAAGCTCAAAAGTGCTTCTCAAGACCCGTACCTGCTGTCGATCGAAGGGGCCCCCGCCGGACTCGAGGCTGAAGTGTATGCCCCTTGCATCCAACTCACGCGTGAATGCTGCGTGCCGTGGTGTTCCGTCCTGCTCCGGACTGCGCGTTGACCTCATCAAGATGGCGAAGTCGGCTGGCGTCAGACCGCGTCCCGTCCCGTCAGGCTCGTCGTAGCGCGTGCCCAGCAACGCTTCAATGCGAGAAGCGACCCAACTCGCCTCGTCAGCACGCGTGTTGAACCACAGAACCCTGAGATCGCGCGGTGAGCGGTCCGCGTCCGCCTGTGGGTTCTTTTCTATGCGGCTGGGTCCGAGCTCGGCAGCTGCGAATGCATCTGACACCAGCACGACCGCCGATGTGCTGCGGAAGTTGACGGACAGTGTGTGCCTCGTCGCATCGGGATATCGTTCCTGGAAGGAGAGGATGTTGCTGACATCGGCTCCCCTCCACGCGTAGATCGACTGATCGTCGTCCCCGACTACGAAGAGCGTTTCCGACTGCTCATGGAGGAGGCGGATCAACTCCTCCTGACTTGGGGAAACGTCCTGGTACTCGTCGACCATTAGATGCTTCAGTGCGACGGTTGCAGAGAGAACGCCGGAGTCTCCGTCGGCAAGGGCGTCCACGACATTCCGGATCATCAAAGAGAAGTCGATGAACTCATCATCCCGAAGGGAGTCACGCAGCCTGGACAGAACGTGGCCCAACTCTGAGTCGTGGGCGGCGACGTCTTCGATACGTAGCGTTTCGTCGTTGAGGACCTTCCAAGCATCTGAAATCTGTCGGATGGTGTCGAAGTACCCGCCTCTCCTAGCTCGCGGCCGCAGCGCGGAGAGTCCGAGCTGCCTGTAACGCGAGATGAGATACAGCTTCAAACGGTTCTCGTCCAAGACGTCGAATTGCCTGTAGATGGCGTTGATCTCTCCAAGGATGTGTTGGCAGTAACTGTGGATCGTCCCGATATAGAGAGCGCCCATGATGTCGGGGCTGACGCCGACCTTCGTCAGTGACTGGGCCACCCTGCGCTTGATCGTTTCCGCAGCTTTGTGGGTGAACGTGAATGCGACGATCCCCTGGGGTGATTCCCCTTCCGCCAGTAGCCTAGCGATTCTGTATGCGAGCGTCCGCGATTTTCCGGAACCCGCGCAAGCCAAGCAGAGGACCTCCTTAGCAGAGTCAGTGGCCGCTGCACGCTGCTCGTCGGTCAGTTCGGATGCGAGTAC
>JAUVLP010000244.1 GCA_030600655.1 Candidatus Eiseniibacteriota bacterium | reverse complement strand
TGAGTCCAGCGGTCCGTGTTGTCGTAGGTCGATTCAGCGACATACGGGACCTTACACATCGCGCTGACCACACCAGCGCGAGTTGTACCGAACGCGTAGAGATACTCGAACCAGGAGTAGTAGTAATCCTTTGCCGTGGTCGGGAAACAGAATCTCGTGGGACCGTAGACGAACGCTGTGCCCCCATTAGGGTTGTTGAACATGTGCTCAGCGATGCAGTCGTACTCGATGGCCGTCGATGTGCAGTTGAGCATCCATATAAGGCCCGATTTGCCGGCTCCATTCGTGAGGGCATCGACATCCTGTATCGTGACATAATTGTCGCGTCCCGCCCGCATGATGTCCTTGTTGCCGTGGCCAATGTGCGAGATGATGTTGTAACCGCGCTCAAGCGAGTCGATCATCGATTCCCTGCTCAGTGGGTAGGAGCCCGGGAATGCCTCGTAGTTCTGGTAGACGAGAGACGCATGAATGGCCGGAGGAAGGAGATGCAGCATCGGTTCCACAATGTGCTCGGCGCCGTCGGTGCTCACCAGCTCGCCCGGTTCCCAGTCGTAAGGGAACAGAACTTCTGCGAGGAACAGATCCCTCTCGGCGAAGATGGAGTTCGTTGTGTTTGTGTACGAAAGGGTCTTCGTTACGAAGGTGTCGGCCTCGATTATGTTCGTGACCGAAGCTCTTCCCACGAAGACGTCGGGGTAAAGATCCAGACTGTCACCCGGTGAAGTGAGGCCGCCGTACCCCTCGCCGAAGTACTCGTCTCCATCGCCATTCCAGTTGCCGTCCAGATCACTGTAGTAGTGGTCGGTTGAGATATCCCATCCGCCATAATAGGAAGAGCGAATGATGCGGGTCGGAACGATGTTCGTGTCGCCGCCAAGAAGTACGTAGACAGTTCCCCAAGAGGCAAAGGCATCCCGGATGAACAGTCGCATACGTTCCGCCGTGTCGCTGCCGCCGGGGTAGTTTGCGTTGACCCACGCAATAGTTTTCACAACGGCCGGCACACCCTTCTTCGTCTTCCAGTCCGCGATATCCTGAAAATACGGCTCAAGCTCTTCATTTGTGATGATCACATATTCGACAAGGCTTCCTTCAAGGGATGGACTGTGCCGGGGCATGAAGGGGCCGGTCCCTGTTCCATTCAGCACTTCAACTGATCGCTTCGCAAACGTGATCACATCCTCGGGATTCTCAACGAGGTTTCGGACGATACTGCGGTAGAGTTCGTCCGAGTGTGCCGTCACCCTATGGCGAGGAGTCGACCGATCGATATCCGCCGCAAGTTCAATCCGTGCGGAAAGATCGGTCGTGAGGAGGAGCTTGCCGGATAGCGGTCGATATCTGAGAGGGTAGAGGGCAATGCTGGCGATATGGTAGCCACCAAGGTACCCGTCACCCAGAACGACCGCGCGCTCAGCAGGATAGATGGCGTCGCTGCCGTAGATGGATGTGTCCGGATCGGTCCACCGCGGAGTTTCGCCGGTGGGAACCTCGGGCTGAGCGGGATAGACCCTGTGGATGCCGGGCAGCTCTTCCTCAGATGTGAACGAGACAATAATGTCTTCCACCGCCATGTCCGCCGGGATCACGAAGTGGACGACTCTCGCGGGAATGGAAGGCGCGCCGACCTCGGCGAGCGAACGATGCCCTTTCAGAGTGAGCTTCGAGAGACCATCCTCCTGCTGGATTTCCACCTGCGACGCGTCAACAGGGAA
>JAUVLP010000149.1 GCA_030600655.1 Candidatus Eiseniibacteriota bacterium | reverse complement strand
ACATCTATTGCTGGGACAAGAACGGCGTCGAGTACCGCGACGGGGATGGGGATCCAAGAACCGAAGGCGTCTATGAGGTCGACGGGCAAGGGGGCTACAGATCCTCAATAGCCGTGGGTGAGATGGACGGCGATCCTTACCCGGAGATCGTTTGCGCAGCGTGGGCCGACGTAGGCGACCCGCAGTCGGCATACGAGATCTTCGCCTGGAACGCGGAGGATGCAACCGTGCTCGACGGGTGGCCGAAGACAACAGCCAAGTTCTGCTGGGCGACGCCTGCTCTCGGTGACCTCGACCACGACGGACTTGACGATGTCGTGATAGCTTGTGCGGACGGCTATATCTACGCTTGGAGCTCGGATGGGACTGAGCTGATTGACGGGGACGGTAACCCATCGACGGACGGCGTCTTCGCCAACTTGATGGCTCCGTGGGCATACGGTTCGGTAGTCATCGTCGACCTGGACGGTGATCACAACCTCGACATTCTGGCTCCATCACGCTCAGACAGCATCTACTGTTTCAACGCCGACGGCACCAGGGTTCCGGGCTGGCCAGCCCGTGTATCTGGTGCGTCGATAGGATCTCCATGTGTCGCTGACCTGGACGGCGACGGGGACCTCGAGGTGGTGGCCGCCGCAGACGATTCGCTGTGGGTGTTCGACCATCAAGGCAACGTGCTGTCAGGGTGGCCGAAGAGCGTCAACATGGGCGGGGATTTCCCTCCCTCTCCCTCTGTCGCTGACCTTACCGGCAACGGTCAGCTGGAGATCATCCAGGTAGGAATCGACGGTAAGATCTTCGTCTGGACCTGGTATGGCTCCAGTCTATCCGGGTGGCCTCAGATGATGGACAGCGGCACGCACTCAAGCCCAGCCATCGGTGACGTCGATGGCGACAGCGACATGGAGATAATCGTCGGCTGCAACAGCGGAAAGATCTACGCCTTTGACGATAACGGTACCGTACTGCCGGGGTGGCCGATCCAGACTGATGCTGAGATCTATTGCACGCCGACTCTCGTCGACTTCGATGGTGATGGAGACGTGGAAGTTATCGTCTCGGGCATGGACGGCAATGTGTACATCTGGGACGTCGAAGGTGACTACGACGATGGTGACGGTGTCAAGTGGGGAACGTTCCGGAAGAATTTCCTTCGGAACGGATTCTTTGGACATGAGGAACCCGTAGACGTGCACGACTGGGAGACTCCGGCACAGGGCAGGATGGTGCTCGAACAGAACTTCCCGAACCCGTTCAATCCAACCACGACCATCGCGTTCCACGTACCTGATGGGGGAACTGTGATTGAACTCGGTGTCTTCAACGTGGCCGGTGAGCTCGTGCGAACTCTTGTCGCAGGAGAGATGTCGCCTGGACGGAAGTCCGTGACATGGAACGGACTCGACGACAACGGAGAATCCGTCTCCTCCGGCATCTACTTCGTGAAACTCGCATCCGACACCGCCACCTTGACGAAGAAGGTCGTTCTGCTGAAATAGACTCGGCGGGATCGCGACCCGCGGGGGGTAACCACAGCGGAGATGGCCACACACGATATGACAGACAGAAGGGCCGGGCGCAGTCTGCCCGGCCCTTCTGCGGCTCACGTCCTACCGATCCGTCCATCCAGCATTGCACTTGTGGAACGACAACAGTACAGAGAACGCCATCAGTCCTCGAGTTCAGCCCAAGTCCGGTAGAGCTCGTCAACCCTTTGCCGGACCGCCTTCTGCTCATTCGAGAGCGGCTTGATCTTCATCCCGTCGTTGTAGACCGCCGGGTCCGCCAGCGCGATCAGGATCTCCTCAAGCCGCTTCTCCCCCCTCTCGATCTCCTCCTGAAGCGCTCGCTTCTTCCTTCGGCGCTCCTTCTCCGGCTTCGAAGCCCTCTGTCTTTCCTCGGCTTCGCGGCGCTTCTGCTCTTTACTCTTGGGTCCGCCGCTTCTTCGCTTGCCGGCTTTTGCCGAACCTCCAACATCCGAATTTCCACGAAGCTGCGAGTCCCCCCGTGACTTGCGCGGCCTCCCTGCGGTCCCGGCACTTCCTCCACATGAGGCGCTTCTCTCTTCTGCCTCACGTTTCTTGGACCACAGGTAGTCACTGTACGTACCGATATATGCCCGGAGCTCTCCGTCGCTGACCTCGATAACCTTGGTGGCTATCGCGTCCATGAATGCGCGGTCGTGCGATACAAAGCAGATCGTGCCCTCAAATCGAGACAGAGCTCCCTCGAGAACTTCTCGCGATGCCACATCGAGGTGATTCGTGGGCTCATCCAGAAGGAGCAGGTTGGCCGGTCTGAGCAGCATCTTGGCGAACGCCAGACGGCTCTTCTCTCCACCTGAGAGCACGCGCACCCGTTTATCAATGTCGCTGCCGGTGAACATGAATGCGCCTGCCAGGCCGCGGAGCCTCGGACGCATATCGTTGGGAGAGACAGTCTCAAGCTCTCCCAGTACGGTGTTGTTAGGATTGAGGTCCTTGGCCGGGTTCTGGCCGAAGTATTGCATCGTGATGTTGTGCCCAAGTTTTCTCTCACCACGCGTGACCGGAATCCGATCGGCAATTATCTTCATAAGCGTGGACTTGCCTGCGCCATTCACGCCAACGAGCGCCACGCGGTCCCCCCTGATGATCTCGAAGTCGATACCATCGAAAACAACGTTGTCATCGTATGACTGATGAATCCCCTTCAAGGAGATCGTGACAGCGCCTCCCCGCACAGGCTGGGGAAAGTTGAAATGTATCGCCTTGGTACTACGCGGGATCTCCGTGAGTTCTATGCGCGCGATCATCTTCTCGCGGCTGTGGACGAGCGATGCCTTCTTCTTGTCACCCTTCCACCTGTCTACGAACCGCTGGAGATGCGCGATCCTCCGTTCCTCCTGCCGTCGAGTGGATATCAGCACATCGCGCTGTTTCTCGCGTTGCTCGAGGAAGGAAGTGTAGCCTCCCGTGTAGTCGGATATCCCCGTGGAACTCAACTCACTGATGCGGGAGGCGACGCGATCCAGGAATGAGCGATCATGAGAAACGAGCACCACAGCTCCGGGATACGTCGACAGATACTCCTCAAGCCAGATGATGGACTCGAGATCCAGATGATTCGTAGGCTCATCAAGGAGAAGTACAGTCGGTTCGGCCAGAAGGAGCTTCGCCAAGGCGATCCGCATCTGCCACCCGCCACTGAACTCCTCAGTCATCCTACCGTGGTCCTCCTGCGTGAATCCAAGACCGGACAGGACTTCTGCAATACGGGTTTCGATCTCAAAGCCTCCCATCACATCGAAGCGATGCTGGAGATCGGCATACTCGCGCATGACGCGCGCGTGCTCTTTTCCGTCCGCATCCGTGTCTGCCATGAGATGCTCGAGTTCGCGCATGCGCACTTCCATCCCGGGGAGCTCACTGCGAACGGTCATCAGCTCATCGAACAACGTGCGCCCCGACACGGTGAGCTCCTCCTGAGGCAGGTAGCCGTATGTCGTACCCTTCGAAGCGGAGATGGTTCCGGAATCGACTCCCATCTCCTGTCTGATCAACCGGAGAAGCGTGGTCTTGCCGCAGCCGTTCGGCCCGACGAGACCGACGCGGTCCCGGTCCCCAACACGCCAGTTGAGGTTCCGGAACAGGGGTGCTCCGCCAAATGAGATGCTGATTCCGCTCAGGAGTATCATGCTCTGCCTTCCCTCAAGAAGAACTCTGTGAACTTTTGTAGTATACTATGAATTGCAGTGCCGCATCCAGTTTCGTCCGCCGGTGTCGCACTCGGGCTATCATTACGTGCTTCCACATACGGAGGTCTCCATGTTCGAACAGCTGGCACTGGATTCTACTTCGGGCGCTTCCGCGATCATGCGGGCGGCTGCTCTCGAGATGGCCGGAATGGCTGAGGCCTCGAAAGCGGCCGACCCTGGGGAGTTCTGGGAAGAGCTGACGACCGCTTGCACGGAGCTTGCCAACGCCAAGCGGGAAATGGCACCGGTCATCAACCTCGCCGGAGAGATCCTCTCAGCCACCCAGCGTGTGGTTCTCTCCGGACTCAGCATAGAGGCACTGAGAGGAATGGTCGCGATGGCATGCGAGCGGGCCATCGAACGTTCGGAAATGGCGACCGAACGCATCGGGAGGGAGGGATGCGAGATTGTGACGGATGACGTCACTATCGTGACGCTCAGCACGAGTGAGTGTGTGCTTGCAGTCTTGCGGCAGGCACGCGAGACGGGAAGGAACTTCCGTGTCCTTATGTCTGAGTCGCGCCCGGTCCTGGAAGGCGTGACCCAGGCCCGTCGGATATCGGCACTTGGAATCGAGGTCGTCCTCGTCGTGGACGCCGCCCTTCCCCGTCGCATCTCTGAATGTGGGCTCGTACTCATTGGC
>JAUVLP010000199.1 GCA_030600655.1 Candidatus Eiseniibacteriota bacterium | reverse complement strand
CTCATCGACATGTTTCTGAACCTCGTCGAGGTGGTTCAGGGGAGGGCGAATGCGCACATCGAACAGCTCAGACCGGTGTGGGAAGCTGATACGATCGACGCAGCTCTGAGGGAGTACTACGAGGCATTCCCCGAGATGGAGGGTACGCCTGAGGAGATGGCGGAGATGGCCGAGCAGAGGGGAGCTTCTCTCGCCTATGTCAAGGGCATGATAGTGAGCCATGGAGACCTCAGGCTTCCGTCCGTCTACACACTGACAGCTAGTGACTTCGCAGACGCATACCCTGGGTCCATTGAGGATGAGCCTCTGAAGGCTGTGTTGTCGGCGTGGAGCTTGGGCCTCGGAGACTTGGCGGTAGAGGACCCAGAGCACCTCTTCCTGGGGAACCCGGTCTGGACTAGGCCCTTGATAGACCTTGGGGAGGGACGGTACCTCTGGCCCGTTCCGGGGCTCTTCCTCAGTTTCTGTCTGGAGATGATTGAGCGCCTGTTTGGCCGGGATCAGCGAATGCTCGAGCGCTACTACGTACAGCGCTCGAAGTATCTCGAGGAAGAGACCTCCCGCTTGCTCGCCGCATCGCTTCCGTCAGCGCAGGTTCACAGGGGCAGCCTCTGGACCGATCCCTCTGATGGCAAGGAGTACGAGAACGACGTCCTTCTCATCTTGGACTCACACTGCGTTGTCGTCGAAGCCAAGGGAGGAAGGGTAGGAGACGCTGCCCGACGAGGGGGTTCGCTCAGCTTGGGTGACGCGCTCGAGGAATTGGTCGTTGCACCGGCCGAGCAAGCACAGAGGTTCGTCGAGTTCCTTTCGCGCAACCCGGGGCAGCACAGCTTCCAGACTCGCAGCGGCGTGGTCAACTCTATCGATACAACCGAGGTGCGAGTCTTTGGCCGACTGAGTGTAGTGCTGGAAGCACTGCCTGTTCTAGCCGCAAGGTGGCCAGATCTCACCGAGGCGGGGTTCATCCCTCCGTCGGGACCTCCGACGACGACGATGACGCTTGCTGACCTGGAACTCGTTCTTGACGTCCTCGATGACCCTGCCTCGGTGATTCACTACTTTCAACGCCGAACGGAGTTCGAGGAGCATGCGGAGGTCTGCGGTGACGAACTGGACTTGCTGGCGTTCTACATGGACAGGGGATTCAACATTGGCGTGGCTGAGTTCAACGGGACACCGCTCTTCCTGTATGGGCTTTCCCCTGAGTTCGATGCCTACTTCATGGGTCAGTGGACCGGGGAGAGCGCTCCGAAGGTCGAGCGCAAGCTCACCCCGCTTTGGCGCCACATGCTGACCAAGCTGCAGCAGAAAAGCCCGGCCGGGTGGCTGGATCTGGCGTATCATCTTCTGTGTGTCGCGTATGAAGATCAACTCGGATTCGAAGCCGAACTCGCGAAGAGAGAAGAGGCCGTTCGGGCAACCCCATCTGACCCAGACTGCAGGAACATGGTCAACCTCGGCAACGGCCCCCCTCAACGGCGAGTCGCTATCGTCGGGCTCGCGTACGCTGGGCTCGACCGAGCCGCCAGGAATGAGCGCATGGGGGAGGCGGCAGCCGTCTGCATGGAGAAGGACGCCGCCGATGAAGCTGTGGTCATCGGGAGGGATGTTGAGTCCACAAGGTATCCATACTCGGTCATCGCTCTGATTCGAGCCGAGGATCAGCTGGCAACAGCAGCATAGATCCAGGTGCATCGCAGTCCAGCGCCTAGGCGCGAATCGCCTGGCCGCGGTCGTTCGGCTGCACGTCGGGCCAGTCGCTGCGCGTGCGGTCGCGTGGCGGCCCCAAGCTGCAATCACCTGCCAGTGTTCGGAGCTTGGGCATGTGAAGGAGACTCGTGATGACCACTGAAACCTCGTCGGTCGCAGCCTGGATCTACACGCCTCCAGAGAGGAGCCATCCGGCTCCTCCCATCGAGACTCTCGAGCAGAACCTACCGATAGACGGTCTCTACTGGAAGGACTTCGAGCGGCTATGCCTGCAGATGGCCCGTCGCATTGGCGAAGTGGAGCACTGCCAGATGCACGGCACGGAAGGCCAGAGAGATCACGGCGTAGACATCTACGTTCGGCTCAAACCCCCGGCGCGTTACGACACATGGCAATGCAAGTGCTACAAGACCATGAAACCTAGCGACATCAAGGAGGTGGTTGACAAGTTCCTTGAAGGTAAGTGGGCAAAGCGAACAGATGCATTCCGGCTCTACACATCGGCCCGTCTCGAAGACGCGAATTTAACTGACGAGATCGAGATGCAGGCCCAACGGCTGCGCGAGGGCGGAGTAGCCTTCCTGCCGCACGGAGCCGTGGAGATCTCTTCGTTTCTCAAGCATCACGCTGACTTGGTCTTTGATTTCTTCAGTCCGGAGTGGGTGCGAGTCTTCAACGGGCAGAGCGCACTCGACAAGCTGAAGGGGCGTCGGCTCGAGGCCAGGAAGGTCACGCAGCTACGTAGTGAACTTCGGAGGTACTACGTGGCTCACTTCGACACGGCCGACCCTGGATTGCCAAGGGCAGCGACGGCGGCAGCTTCACAAGAGCCTCTGTTGACTCTGGAGAGCAGGTACGTTGTTCCCGACATCGTTGTGACTCACACAGTCGTCCCGGTGGGGAAGACGCGCCCGCCAGTGGAAGAGTCCGATGACCGCCTCCCGAGCCTGCCACGTGAGACGAGTGTGGACGGACGCCAGAGCACATGGCGCTTTGATGAGGCGACATCTCAACCGCTTGAGCGGTTCACAGCCGACGTCCGTCGGTCAGTCGTCGAGTGGGCGGCAGAAGGGGATCAGAGCATCCTGCTGGGAGCTCCTGGATCCGGGAAGAGCACCTT
>JAUVLP010000064.1 GCA_030600655.1 Candidatus Eiseniibacteriota bacterium | reverse complement strand
CCTAGTGTCGTGTCCCAGCAGTAGCTTGACATAATCTTTCGATCTTCCGGAGTATCGAGTCGGCTGTCGCGGACCAGACAAAGGGTTTGGATCTGCTGTTGTACTGAGAGACGAAGAGATCGATTTTGCGCACGAGATCTTTCACGCTGTGGAACGTTCCCCGGCGGATGGCCTGTTGTGTGATCAGATTGAACCAGATCTCGACCTGGTTGAGCCACGAGCTATAGGTCGGGGTGTAGTGCACATGGAAGCGTGGCCGCGCGGCGAGCCACTGACGCACGTTCTGATGCTTGTGTGTCGAGTAGTTGTCGACCACGAGGTGAACATCGAGCTTCTTCGGGACACCGGCATCGATCTCGTTGAGAAAGCGCAGGAACTCCTGATGGCGATGACGAGGCGCGCAGCGAGTCAGCACACGACCCGAGGCAATGTCGAGGGCGGCGAACAGGGTCGTGGTTCCGTGCCGCACGTAGTCGTGCGTCATCCCCTCGACGTATCCCAGTCCCATGGGCAACATGGGCTGGGTGCGATCCAGCGCCTGGATCTGAGTCTTCTCATCCACACACAGCACCATGGCGTTGTCCGGCGGGTTCAGGTACAGGCCGACGATGTCGCGGACCTTCTCCACGAAGAGCGGGTCCGTGGAAAGCTTGAAGTGCTTCTGCCGGTGCGGCTGGATTCCAAACGCTCGCCATACTCGCTGAACCGTGGATTTGGAGAGCCCCGTTTCGGCCGCAATCGCGCGGCAGCTCCAGTGGGTTCTCCCCTCGGGTTTGCTCTCGAGGGTCTTTCGGATGAGAGCGGCGATGCGCTTGTCGTCGATCGACCGCGGACCCCCGGAACGCTGCTCATCGTACAACCCTGCGATGCCCCGCGTCGCAAAGCGGCGGCGCCACATTCCCACGGTGGCGCGGGACAGGCCCACCGCGGCTCCGATCTCGATGTTCGTCTTTCCCTCGGCTGCCAGGAGCACCACCCGGACGCGCCGCACCAGGAAGTTCGGCAGCGAACGAGACCGCGTCATGGCTTCCAGTTCTGCGCGGCCCTGGTCACTCAACGTGACAGCTATTGCATTTGGACCTCGGGACATTGGCACCCTCCTCTCGCTCTGACGAAGGATACCATGTACCCAATATACTGTCAAGTTAAACATGGGACACTACACTAGCGAGGCTGGTCATTGCTACGCTCCTGATCGCATCGCTTGTCACGGTGGCTGTGGCTGGGGAACTCAGGACCGTCGGCACGCGGACGTATCAGCTGGATGGCGGGGTCTGGTGGCTCATCGATGGAGCGGACAGTTGGGAGGTGACAGGTCAGCAGGTCGTCATCGAGCACGAATCTGTTCTCAGCGAGGCCGAGGTGGATACGCTTCTATCTGAACTAGGGCTCGACGTGCGCTACCGAGCGGACTGGGGACCGTACTGCCACCTTGCCGTACCCGACACGTCGGATCCCATCGATATCACGTCGCTGTGCCTAAGCGCGGACGGCGTCGAGGACGCCTGGGCCGATACGAAGGTTAGATGGGCCGCGGCACCATCGGACTCCTTCTATGCTCGGCGGATCGGGATCCCTGATGATGACTACAACGAAGATCCCTGGTGGCGTCAGTGGAATCTCCGGTTCATCGACGCCGAAGCGGCGTGGGATATCGAGGTTGGCGACACGACGGTCGTCATTGCGATGCTGGATACAGGTATTCAGCTGGACCACGACGATCTCAGGGGCAACCTCTGGATCAACTGGGACGAGTACTATGGCGAGCCTGGATCCAGCGACGATGATAATGAGTACATCGACGACGTCTACGGCCTCAATGTCGATGACCTCTCAGGGGATGTCGGCGGGGACATCGGACATGGTGTCTGGGTTGCCGGCCTGATCGCAGCGCAGACGTGCAACGATTCGACCGGGATTGCCGGGCTTGCAGGTGGATGGTACGGAGATGTCCAATGGGTACCGGGCATGCGGGGGTCTGGGTGCCTGATTATGACCTTGGCGGCCCCCATCGGTGGTGCCGCAAGTCTCGTACCGGGGCTCATCTATGCGGTCGATATGGGAGCCGATGTGGCGAGCATGAGCTTCGGCTGCGCTCAGACGACCCAGTGGGATGCGGCCATCGACGAGGCTATCGCAGCGGGCATGGTACTTGTTGCGGCTACTGGCAATGGGGGCGGCGCTCTGCTGTTCCCGGCGAGCGATCCCGATGTAATCGCTGTCGGGGCTACCGACAGGCGTGACTACAGGGTGTGGTACTCAAACTGCGGAGAGGAGTTGGATGTCCTTGCACCTTCTGGTGCGTGCGCGCAGTACGGGAAGAGATGTGGCGGAGAGGATGATACGACGACCTGCCACGCCAGGTTCACAGACGTTCCTCCTGCCGAGAGCGAGTACCTGTATTGGGATGGTGGCGACTTCTGCGTGTATGATTCTCTATTCCTCTGGAGCACGGGCAGCGGGACCGTGGAAGACGGCTACGACCACTTCGGAGGCACATCCGGAGCCACTCCCCAAGTTGCCGCGCTGGCCGGTCTTCTCAAGTCGTATGACTCAACGCTGACGGCAGCCGAGATCAGGGATCTCATCCGGAGTTCAGCCGAGGACCAGATCGGCGATGACACGGACGGCCTTGGCTACGACATCTACTACGGCTACGGTCGCATCAACGCCTACGCAGCACTCTTCCTGGCTCGAGGCGGAGGGGCCACAACTACCAACCTCCGCCTCTGCCACGACGTGGAGTTCGATCGCGACGTCAAGATCAGTGCCGGCGACACGCTGACACTGCTGCCGGATGTCACGGTTACCTTCGCCTCCGGGTCGGATGCCGCCAACCTCGGTGTCGATGCCAACCGCTGTGAGCTTATCGTGGAGGGGACACTCATCGCGGAGGGCATCAACGCCGACACGCTTGTCACATTCACGAGCGCCGTCGACTCGGCGGGGGCGTGGTACGGCATCCGTGCGCCCGCGGATACCGGTGTGATCAACATGGAGTACTGCGCAGTGGAGAACGCCTACAAAGGCATATCAGTGGAGAACCCCGACGGACTGACGATATCCCAGGTGTTCATCGACGACTGTGTGAGTCATGGCATCTGGTGCAAGGAATGTGACTCGTCCGACACCGTGGAGTCCTGCACGATTACGGACCCCGGTCTCATCGGCATCGAGGCGATTGACTGTGACGGGTTCGTGCTCACCGGCCACGAGATCTCGGATGCGACCGTCTACGGGATCAAGTGTCACGACGCCGTCGGGATGACGGTGGAAGAGAACACGATTCTTGGGGCCTCGGGGGAGAGCGGCTTTGTCGGGATCAGCTACGTGTGCGCCTCCGGGGACACGACGCTATCGATCGAGGACAACATGGTGACGCGCTGCGGTTCCCGTGGCATCTACTGCGAGGGAGGCGGTACAGGGACGGCGGTCATCGGGGGGAACATTGTCTCGGATAAGGACTACGACAGGGGCACCGTGGGCGTCTACCTCAAGACATCGAGGGCGACGCTGCGGTGGAACACCTGCGAGAAGAAGAACGTCGGCGTCGTTGCCCTGACAGGCATCGGGACGCCGAAATGGATACCTGATCTGGGACGTGGTGCCCTCGCCGCTCAGAACGGGAGCAACCGGTGGCTTGACAATCAGGCCTGGTACGTATGGACAGGACTCCTATCTCCTCACGTGCTCTACGCGGAGATGAACTGGCATGGGACCGCGAACCCCGATCCAAGCAAGTTCAATCTGAGCGTCGACTGGGATCCAGCTCTGGCCGGCGACCCCGGGAGTCGCGGGGGTGTCGAGTTCGACACAGAGCAGGAGTACGAGTACACGCTGTCCCAGAACCGCCCGAACCCGTTCAACCCCACGACAACGATCCAGTACGGGGTTGCGACACCCAGTCGCGTCACACTCAGGATCTACAACATGGCGGGGAGACTCGTGCGCACGTTGGTCGACACGGATCACATCCCCGGCAACTACGACGTTGTGTGGGACGGTCGCAATACGCGCGGCAGTCAGCTCGCGAGCAGCGTGTACTTCGCACTGCTGAGCTCGAGTGGTGAGACGAAGACGAGGAAACTCATTCTTCTGAAGTAGGCGGCGCGAACGTCAGACGCCTCCCGGCAGAACAGGAGAACACGATGATACTGAGGCTGATAGGACTCACCGCTCTCGTCATCCTTGGGGTGACGATATGTGCTCAGGGAGCGAGGACGACGGTAGATGTCGCCGAGGTCGCTGTACTCACACCTCCCGGCGAGTTGGATGAGATGGCGCGCTATCTCATCTCATTCGAGATCCCTGAGGTGCTGGATGGGGTAACGATTGACTTCGCGCGGGTCCGGATGCGCGCTGAGGTCACGTCACCCGAGGTCGGGTCTCTACCGCCACTTGTGATCGAGGCGTACCCTGTGACGACGGCGTGGGAAGCTGAGAGCGTCGGTTGGTCGACCGACTGGGAGACGGCAGGCGGGGACTTCGACGAGCACGGGTGTGCGACGTACGTTGGGGATGCCTCACAAATGGTGTCCGTGTCGCTTGACCTTACTCATGTGGTGCAGCGCTGGGTGAGCGATGAAACCGAGAACTACGGCGTGATCATCCTGCTTCCCGCCGCGTGCGGCCACGCGATCACGACGGTAGACCAACAGTTCAACCCTCCGGTGCTGGAAGTGTACTACTCCGCTGGGAGATAGTAGAGCCTCGGCGCGAAATGCGCGGTCCTGCTGATCGTAAGGAGCTTCCCCTCCGCCTTGCCGGCAGATCCTAGCAGAGGCGGCACCGCCTGTGTTATCCTCATACATTGTTCTGGCACAATCGCGCGTGACTTGGGCCTGTGTAGGCAGGCGCTTGGTCACAGGTCGTGAAGGGAACATCATGTCAAGAGACATCTACCTCGACGGAGAGTCGTTTCGCCGGAAATCCGCGGAGCTCGTGCAGCGGTCGGTCGAGTTCGGCCGCGGCGTGTTCACGCCAGGACGAACAGCGCTCATCGTTCTCGACATGCAGAGGTACTTCCTTGATCCGGACTCACACGCGCACATCCCGAGTGCCGCGGACATCGTTCCCGGCATCCGTTCGCTGGCCGCTCTGTTCTCGGAACGGGATCTGCCTGTGATCTTCACGCGTCACCTGAACACGCCAGAGAACGGTGGAGCCCTGGCGCTGTGGTGGGACGACCTCATTCGTGAGGAGGATTCCTTGAGCGAGATCACCACTGATCTCGACACGTCGATGGGTGTAGTTCTCAAGAAGAGCCAGTACGACGCGTTCTACGACACCGATCTCGAGAGCAATCTGAAAGAGCGCGGGATCGAACGCGTGGTTATCACCGGAGTGATGACGCATCTCTGCTGTGAGACCACCGCGCGCTCCGCTTTTGTTCGCGGCTTCGAGGTTACTTTTCCCGTTGACGGCACAGCTACGTACGACGAGAATTTCCATCTTGCAACGCTTCTCAATCTGTCACATGGCTTCGCGACACTTGCGTTCGCAGAAGACATCTCGGCTTGCGCTTTGGGGGACGGGTGACGACAACAGATGTCGCGATAGTGGGCGCTGGCCCAGCCGGGATCGCAGCGGCGATCCAGCTCGCGCGGTACGGAATCGAGCCGGTCCTTCTGGAAAAGGGCAGGGTCGGAGGGCTTCTCAGAAACGCTCATCTTGTGGAGAACTACCCCGGCTTTCCCGGGGGGATCTCGGGGCCGGATCTCGTGCGGCTGTTTGAGCAGCACTTAAGCGCTGCGCACGTGGAAGTTATCAAGAGTGAGGTGACGGCGCTCGATCACGAGGGCGGGGCGTTCATCCTTGAGACCGCGCAGGGTTCGATTCGCGCGCGCACGGTGATCGTGGCATCCGGGACGAGGGCGCTCGAGATGGATGCCCTTGTCTTGCCGGAGGCCGCAGCCGATAGGATCTTCAGCGAGGTCTACCCGCTTCGCGATACGGTAGACGCAACGATCGCCATCGTCGGTGCGGGTGACGCCGCCTTCGACTACGCGCTCAATCTGGCAGCGCGGAACGAGGTCGTCATTCTGAATCGGGGGACGAAAACTCGCTGTCTTCCGCTTCTGTACGAGAGGGTGTCTTTGTCCTCGAGGATCACGTATCGGGAGGAGACGAGGCTGACCGATGTTGCGGTCGATCCGGACGGCGGACTTCTGCTCACGTGTGGTGGCGAACGGCTCACGCCCGATGATGATCGGCCCACGCGCGAAGGCGAACGGCTCATGTGCGATGGGGAACGGCTTACGTGCGATATGGAACCGCCGATCCATGCCGACTATCTCGTGATCGCGATCGGCAGGGAGCCCGATGACGGGTTCATCTCGGGTCGTCTGCGCCGAGGGGTCCCTGAAACAGAGGCTGCTGAATCGGCGGGGCCGGAAGGTCTCATCTTCGCGGGTGACGTGAGGAACGGGATCTTCCGTCAGACGGCCATCGCGGTTGGCCAGGGTGTCCATGCCGCCATGAGAGTGGCGAGAGAGCTTGGAGGGAAGGCTCGATGAAGATCCTCACCTCTGCGGGAAGAGAGGGACTGGCGACCGCATATCTTGCGGAGACCGAGACCGGGAGGTTGGTCGAGTTCGCCGAGTCCGTGCAGCCGCCGCTGCCCATCGCTGAGAAGTGGGTGCTCATGATATCGAGTCTGTTCGGCTGTCCCGTGGGCTGCGCCTTCTGCGATGCAGGGGGACACTACGAAGGCAAGCTGTCGAAGTTGGAGATCTTCCAGCAGCTCGACTTTCTTATCGAGAGGAAATTCCCGGACCGCCGGGTGTTTGTCAAGAAGTTCAAGGTGCAGTTCGCCAGGGTGGGAGAGCCCTCGCTCAACCCCGCAGTCCTGGACGTGCTCGAGGAGCTTCCACGACGATACGACGCACCCGGACTGATGCCGGCCGTCTCGACTGTTGCGCCTTCGGGACGTGACGCGTTTTTCGAGAGGCTCAAGGAGATCAAGAACAGACTGTATGCGGGTGGGAGATTCCAGCTTCAGTTCTCTATCCACACGACGGACCCGGAGCTTCGCGACAAACTGATTCCCGGGAGCAAGTGGACGTTCGGGGAGATCGCGCGCTACGGTGAGGGCTTCTACTCTCCGGATGATCGGAAGATCACGCTCAACTTCGCTCTGGCGGAGGGATCGCCGATCGACCCGGGTGCTCTGCTCGCGCACTTTGACCCGGAGACGTTCCTGATCAAGATCACGCCTGTCAATCCTACACACGAGGCCGTGAGGAACGGAATCGTGTCTCGCATTGTCCCCGGGCAGGAGGAGGGGAGCGTGCTTGTCGAGCAGCTCCGCGCCGCCGGGTACGACGTTGTCTTGAGCATCGGAGAGCAGGAAGAGAACAGGTTTGGAAGCAACTGCGGGCAGTACATCCGGAGGCACCTCGAGGCGGAGGAGAAGCTCGAGGAAGGCTACGCCGCCGTGGTCCGGTAGATCCTACCTCTTCCAGAAACCGCGATGCAGCAGGACCAGCACCGTGAACAGCTCCAGCCGGCCGAGCAGCATGCACACCGTGAGTATGATCTGACCGGTGATGGGAATAGCCGCGTACGTCTCAACAGCACCAACAGCCCCCAGCCCCGGACCGATGTTGCCAAGCGTGGCCGCAACCGAAGACGCGGCTGTCACCACGTCGGGCGTGAAGAACGCCATGGCGAGCGAGGCGACTGCGAAGATCGCTACGTAGACAATGACGAAGCTGGAGATATTCGAGACAGTGCTTTCTTCCAGGGACTGGCGTCCCAGCTTGATCTTTATGATGGTGCGCGGGTGGATGGCACGCCCAAGCTCCCGCGCGATCTTCTTGAGAACCACAAGAAAGCGTACGACCTTGATCCCGCCGGCTGTTGAGCCGCCGCACCCTCCGACGAACATTAAGAGGACCAACAGCAACCGTGACGCGTTCGGCCACACGTTGAAGTCCTGCGTGACATAGCCGGTGGTGGTCATGATCGACGTGCCCTGGAAGAAACCCGCTCGCAGAGCTGCACCGATCCCCTGATAGACTTCTCCCCAGACATTGAAGCTGAGGGCCAGGCAACTGCCGAGCCACAATACGGTGTAGAACCGGAATTCAGGATCGCGCAAGAAGGACTGGGGCTTTCCCTTGAGGGCGCGATAGTGGAGTGCGAAGTTGGCGCCCGCGAGAAACATGAAGACGACTATCACAAACTCGATGTATGCGCTGTCAAAGGCGGCGATGCTTGCGGTTCGAGTGGAGAAACCGCCTGTGGACATCGTGGAGAACGTGTGGAAGCAGGCGTCATACCATCCCATGCCGCCGGTCATGAGCAATACGGTCTCGGCCAGGCTGAACAGGACGTAGAGTCCCCAGAGAAGCTTGGCAGTGGACGCGATACGCGGTGTCAAACGGTCCTTGGAGGGACCGGGGATCTCGGCGCGATAGATGCGCATACCGCCCACTCCCAGGAAGGGCAGAATCGCGACACAGAGGACCAGCACTCCCATGCCTCCCAGCCACTGCGTCATGCCGCGCCAGAACAGGATCCCGCGCGGAAGGAGCTCGAGGTTGGTCAGCACGGAGGCTCCAGTTGTGGTGAACCCGGACATCGTTTCGAAAAGGGCCGGTACGGGATGTGAGATGACACCCGAAAGGAGATACGGGAAGGCTCCGGCGACGGTTGCTGCCACCCATCCAAACGTGACAATGGCGAACCCGTCGCGTCTGGACAGGCTGGTTGGGCCGCGTGTCAACGACCACATCATGAAGGCGATGGCCAGGACAATCCCTGCGCTCAATCCGAGAGCCCACTGAGCCTGTGTCGGATCCCCGGAATGCAAGGAGATCAGCCAGCATATGCCCTCGCCAAGGGCAATGAATGCAAGTGTGTAGGAGATGAGATGTAGAACGGGGCGGGGTCTCATCTACGGAATACCGATTCGAGCTTCTTGGCGGCGCCCAGTGGCGCAAACACGATCAGCCGATCGCCTTCCCTGAGCGCAGTGTCACCCGTTCCAATAGTGGCGATCTCTCCCCGCACGACGGCGGCCACAACGGCCCGCCGCGGGAGGCGCATGTCCTTGAGCATTCTACCCACCAATCTGTTGCCTTCGGACACGTGGACTTCCAGTAGCTCCCCCGGCACATTCTGCAGCAGCGTTATTGCCCGAATGCTCGTACCTCTGACGAAACGGAGAATCGCGTTCATTGTTGCGAGATACGGACTGACGGCCCGGTCGAGCAGTTTGGCTTCGTTGATGATCGAGACGTACTCCGGCTTGGAGATGAGCGCAACCCCGAAGCCGGCTCCCAGTTTCTGGGCAAGGAGGCAGGCAATAATGTTGTTTTCGTCGTTTCCTGTCGCGGCCACGATGGCGGTGTCTCGCGTGATGCTGATCTCATCCAGGACCGCGCGGTCCAGCGCGTTGCCGGAGACAACCATGCTCTTCACGAGCGATGCGGAACACTCGTGGGCGCGCTCGCTGTTCTCTTCGACCACGACGACCTGCTTGTCCGTCCGTTCCAGATGACGGGCGAGGCGCCATCCTACGTTACCCCCCCCGGCGATAACCACTTTGTGAATCGCTGCTTGATACGGCCGGACGATATTGAGGAACGCTCGCACGTCAGCCGGCTGCCCGACACAGTAGATAGTGTCCTTGGCCTCGAACGTCATGTCCCCATGCGGCATCAGCAACTTGTCCTCGCGCATCACCGCGATGAGGCGCACGTTGCGGAGGATGTCAGGGTGCGGGAAGTCCCTGAGCGGCCCCGCGAGCAGAGGGCTGCCGGAAGGCACATCCGCTCCCACTGCCTGAATGCGTCCCTCCACCATGTGGATGATCTCTCTGGCGCCGCCCAGATCGAGAACGGACAAGACCGCGCGGGCGGACTCGTCGTGTTCGTTGACGATCAGGTCAATTCCAAGAGCGGAGAGATGCTCCATGGGTCGCTTGGAGGTCAGTTCATCGCTCGATACACGGGCCACCGTGTACCGTGCTCCGGCCGCGTGCGCGAATACGGCGGCCAGTATGTTGATCTCATCCCGGCTCGTTACGGTCGCGACAAGCTCGGCCTTCGCCACGCCTGCTTCCTCCAGGATCCGCGGGCTGATGCCGCTCCCAAGAACGGTCTGAACGTCCAGCTCAGAGGAGATCTCTTCCAGGGGTTTCGCGCGGTGATCGACCACAACGACATCGTGTTTCTCATCGCACAACTTGGACGCCAGCCTCTGCCCGGCGACTCCTGCTCCTATGATAACAACTCTCATTGCACGTCCTCATGGGTGAGGTGTTTTTCTGATGCCCATACTCACACACTTGCGGATGAGGCTCAAGCTATACTGGGGAGTTCGTGGAGTGCTGGCACTAGCACCCCCGGTCTCGGATCCGGCCAGACGACCAAAGTAAACCCCCACGACGTGTGCCGTGGGGATCTCTATTTGGTAGCGGAGGCGATTGCTGCGTCGCGCCTCGCCAATCTGCCCAGCAAGATCATCGATAGATGCGTGAGCAACTGCACAAAACTCTTATGTAGGATATTTTCTATTGTAACACAATTTTGATTGTGATAGGCTGTTCATTAAGATTAGGGTTGGCACACGAGGAGTCCCTTGGGTTCTACAGTGTACTGCTCACCTACCTTCAGAGACTCTTCCCTCTCCAACCGCGACAGTATCTTCCGGCGGTGTCGCGTGGGAGGAGCTTCCACCTCAGAACCTGCTGACAGGAGGTCGCCGTGAATGCGCGGATCCCCTTGCTGATGTCGCTCTGCGCCGCGCTCCTTGCGTGCGCCGCGTCAGCCGACGTCGTGATATCTCACAGTGTTGTCGGTGCCGGAGGAGGGGAGAGCGGAGGCGCCAGCCACACAATCGTCGCCACACTTGGCCAGCCGATCATCGGTGTGGTGAGTGGCCCTTCGAACATCAATGAGATCGGTTTCTGGTATCAGCCTGGGTGGATTCTGACAGGTGTGCAGGAAGACCACGTTCCCACCAGGTACTCGCTCGGACAGAACTGCCCCAACCCGTTCAATCCAGTCACTACGTTCAGCTTCGCTCTTCCCGAGCGCTCTCGCGTCACCGTGAAGCTCTACGATGTCGCGGGGAGAGAAGTCAGAACACTGGTCGACGAGGTCGTGGAACCTGGATGTCACAGCGTGCTTCTTGATGCCCATGATCTCTCTAGCGGTGTGTACTTCTGTCGGATGACCGCAGGGGTGTTCGTTGAGACCAGGAAGCTCGTGCTGATGAAATAATAGAAGACGAGAAGCAGAGTTAGGAAGTAGAACTCCGTAGGAGGAGGTGTTCGGGAATGAGAAGCGCATGTTTGCTGTGCATGGTGTTGCTGGTGGCGACGGCTCATGTGAGTGTCGCAAATATACCACAGACCATGAGTTACCAGGGCGTTCTCAGAGACACTGACGGAACGGTCGTTTCGGATGGTGCGTACGATCTCTCGTTCCGTCTGTACGACGTCGACGCGGGAGGCACCGCCCTCTGGACGGAGACGCAGACGCTGTTGGTGAACGGCGGCATATTCAACGCCGTTCTCGGCAGCTTGGTTGGTCTCGACCTCGCGTTCGACGTTCCCTACTGGCTTGGTGTGTCCGTGGGAGCAGATCCTGAACTCACACCAAGGGTGGAGTTGACGGCGTCGCCGTACGCGCTCCGAGCAGCTGCGGCGGATTTCGTCGAAGGGATGGACGCGTTCGCAGACACGTCCCACGTCCATGACGGCCGATACTACACTGAGAGCGAGCTGAACACGGCCGGCACGATCAACGATCCTGCGAATCCAGTCGATTGGACCAAGCTCAAGAGCGTGCCGGCGGGGTTTGCTGACGGCGTGGATGACGTTGGAGGAGCAGGCGACGGACACTCTTTGGATGCAGCCGACGGCAGCCCGACGAACATGGTCTATGTGGACAATGACGGAGAAGTCGGCGTGGGGACGACTGACCCCTCGGACGTTCTGGAAGTGAGAGTTCCCAGCGGGGTCAGCGGAGGCTTGACCATCCGGAAGACGGGAACGTCCAACGGGGGGCCCATGCTCACATTCAATGGTGACGGGACGGACGTCGCCAGTCTGTATACTCACCAGAATAGAGTGCATCTCTACGTGGGCACCGGAGCAGGCAGGGGGAACCTCTACTTCCGGCCTGAGGGAGTCACCATGATGACCGTGCAGTCTGCCGGCGTCGGCATCGGTATGGAGAGCAGCCCAACCGAGAAGCTGGACGTCGCGGGCACGGCACAGATGACCGGGTTCAAGTTGCCGACGGGTGCATCTGACAGCTACGTTCTGACCTCGGA
Source organism: Candidatus Eiseniibacteriota bacterium (assembly GCA_030600655.1). Lineage (GTDB taxonomy): Bacteria > Joyebacterota > Joyebacteria > Joyebacterales > Joyebacteraceae > Joyebacterum. Next base: position 846 of record JAUVLP010000064.1, on the reverse strand, counting down.
CGGCTCGGGCGTGGGAACGTGGCAGGCTCCGGCAGCAGTGTCTGACGGCGATTGGACGATCTCTGGCGATCATCTGTACTCGGCGGTCCCGGGGAGCGTGGGCATAGGTACCACCACTCCGACCGCGAAGCTCGATGTGGTCGGAGACGCGAGCGTCAGTGGTTCTCTCGCACGTGCGGGCAACATCGTGTGGGATGAGGGCAACGACGGTTCCGGTTCCGGCCTCGATGCCGACCTGCTCGACGGTCAGCACGCGAGTACCTTTGCGGCGTCATCTCACAACCACTGGGGTCAGACCTGGTCGGGAAGTGGAACAGCGCTTTCGCTTTCAACCTCTCTTGGCGGATGGACGAATCACATCACCTTTGAGCCTACGGTCGACAGACCGACTGTGCGCTTCGGGCTGACAGGAGCCGGAGGGTACGGCGTGTACATGAACTACGATTACGGCTACAATAAGGGTTTCACGTTCAACAGCCACTCGAGCCAGCAGTTGTGGGGAAGGTTCCTGGTCAGTGGGTCGGAGGTCATGAGGCTGACCAGCACCGGGAGGCTGGGCATTGGTAACACGAACCCGGCGTACAAACTCCATGTTGGCGGTGACATAGGCTGCGTGGCTCTTCACGAGTCTTCTGATATCCGGCTCAAGACCAACGTCAGGCAACTGGCAGATGCGCTTGAGAATGTTACTGCGATCCGCGGCGTGTCGTTCGAATGGTCGGAGGCCGCTCAGTCAGTCGGCGCCACGGTCGGGGAGAAGCAGATCGGCGTTGTCGCTCAGGAAGTGGAACAGGTGTTCCCGCAGCTGGTCACGACGGACGAAGGTGGCTACAAGTCTGTCGACTA
>JAUVLP010000193.1 GCA_030600655.1 Candidatus Eiseniibacteriota bacterium | reverse complement strand
CAAGGTAGATGAAGATACCGGCGAAATCCGCACCGTTGATCGTGTTGCCGTCAAACGTGTTGTCGTGAGACCCCGAACTTGCCCGGATCCCGGGACCGTTGGCGTTCGTAATGGTGTTCCCTGTGACCGTGTTGGAGTAGCACTCAACGGAGTCCCACGTGTTCTGGGCCTTGATACCGGTGCCGTCGCAGTCCGTCAGGGTGTTCCCAGTAACGAGGCAGCCGTTGCACCCGTCGAGCTTGATGCCCTCTTGGCCGGGATCGTATGTCCCGGATTCGGTGGAGATCGTGTTGCCCGAGATGAGAGCATCCTGAGCGTAGTACCCGATGATGCCCCTGATATTCCCGCTCAGCGTGTTGTTCCGGATGGTGTCGTTCACACAGTTGGCGGGAGTAGACGACCCAGCGTAGAAGAAGATCCCGGCGCCGTCCTCGTCAAAGTTATGACCCGAAACCGTGTTCTGCTCCACGACCATGCCGTCGCTGTAGTTCTTGAGCGTGATGCCTTGGTATCCGTTGGCGGTGCATGTGTTCCCGGAAATCACGCCTGACGGCGGGTTGGACGAACTCTTACCTACAACCTCGATGCCCTTTCCCGCGTATTCCCGGTTGGTGTCATACCATGTCCACGGCATCTTGTTGTTGCTGCAGGTGTTCCCAGTGATTGTGATGGGTCCCACATAGTCACCCATACTGATACCGGTGTTGCAGTTATCCGAGCAAATGCAATCGGTGATCGTCACCAACTCGCTCTGAGTCAATGACGTACACCTCGCTTTGCCAGTAGCGATCCCGAAGTACCCACTGTGCTCCACCTTGCACTCATCAATCAGGATGTTCTTGCCGTTGTGCACCGAGATGCCCCGAACATCATCCTGACCGTCGAGGCCGGGGTCTACAAACTCAGGATACGCCCCTCCTGAGGGCGGGTTAAGGCCAGCGTTCTTCACAGTGAAACCACGGAAGATGACATTCTCGACTATCTCGTCGGGACTGCCGTACCCGCTCAGGAGGACGCCCCCTCTGCTCGCGTAGGAACTGCTGCATCCGTCGTAGTGCCAGTAGGGCATTAGCCCATCAAGATCGACGATGCTCTGGTCGATGCCGGCTCCCTCGACCGTCAGGTCGTCCGTCGTGATGTGCAGATACTCCGCATACGTGCCTGCGCTCACATCGATCGCGTCGCCCGATACTCCAGCGTCGATCGCTTCCTGTATGTAAGTGTAGTGGTCGTTCGACACCGTCCAATCGACCTCCGTGTACCAGATGTTGCCGGCACCTTCGGCCGCCGGGTCATCGCGCTCGGAGGTGAAGAAAAGATAGCTCGTACCGCCATGCGTGAAACCGATCGGCCACATGTCTACCCACACGTTCGAACCGTAACGACCCTCGACGACATCGAGCTCGGTGCCATCAAAGAACGTCCCGTCGAGCGTGGTGCCCGTCCAACCCACGATCCACTGCCGCCCGCCCGTGTACGGGGCGCAGTAGAAGACGTAGTCCGACCCCACCTTGAAGAGCGTCGGGTCGTAGTAGCCGGATATGGTCTTGCTGTCGACCAGATCCCACGCCACCGTGCCGCTGTTGTACTTGTGGATGTAGTAGGTCCCGGCTGACCCCAGCGCGAGGTACAGATCGGTCCCGTCAACGAAGAAGTGCCCGAGGCCCCCGGTCGAGCTGCCCACCTGAAGCGGAGTGCTGAACGAGGAGCTGTTGGTAGGTGCCGACGAGTGCATCGTGTGGTAGTCACCGGAGCCCTCGAGGATCCAGACCTCTCCTCCGAAGACAATCGCGTCATGATGACCCTGCCCCTGGCTCATCCCGGCTACATACGGACCCACTTGGGTCCACGTCGTACCGTTGTAGTAGTAGCCGTACAGGTCGGTGTTGCTCACGCCGTCGTGGATGGTTGCGAAGACCCAGACGTTGCCGCCGAAGTAGGCGGCCGCGGTCTCCCCCATGTAGCTGCTCGTGACGGGCGTGGCGCTGACCAGTAGCTGTGTCGCCGTCGCCGATGCCAGGCCGGCCACCGTCCCGGCCGTCTTGTAGTAGAGGACGTAGTCGTGCAAGTCCGGATTGCCGCCCGAATACGGAACCGTGCAGCTTGCCGACCTTCCATAGAACAACCAGTAGTCCGTTCCGTCGTACACGATCGACTGCCCGCGCTCGTAGTACGAGTCGCTCGTCACCTGCACCGGCTGGCTAACCTCAAGGGTCGCCGCCCAACCGGAAGTCACGAGCATGAGAAGCAGCGCGATGGCTATTACCAGTGTGCGCTTGCCGTTCATCCGCTTTGCCTCCGTCCATGCAGCCTCGGTCCCCGCTCTCTCTCCCGAGCCTGCGCGTTAACCTGAAGACCCCTCTCCCCCATCCCTAACGCCGCTACGTGGCAACAACCGCCTCGATCACCTCCCTCCGAATGCTGTTCCCCATTCTGGGCTTGACTCCCTTCGCGTTCTTCCCTATGTTTCGTACATACAGGAGCCACCGATGCGTCTCGCGACGCAGCGCGTGCATTCCTGCCCGGGCGACTGGATGGCCGCGAAACCATCACCAGTCGCCCGCTTCTTATTGTCCGCAGATGTCGTCAGTCAGTTGTAAGCTTCATGCAGCACCTCACGAGGACACTCGCCCCGCAGCGAATGAGAATCGGTCATGTGAGATGTACCAAAGGAGGATACCGCCCTACCACCACCAAGTCAACAATAAATCTTGACAATGGTAGCAAAAACTCGCAGTCATTCAGGTAGTGGAAGGCATATACCTTTGCGTCCGGTGGAACGACATGACTCACCGTAACTTGCCATTTTGTTGCAGGTGTCCATTACAACAATGCAGCCCGGCCGGGACCGGGCTGCATTTGCTCCAACCAACTGTCAGATGTGCGGTTGCGTGACCTGCTGGAATACCTGTGACCGTCGCCTCGCTAATCCTCTCTCGCCGTCATGCTCATGCAGCCGCTCACGGGGCACACCGTCTCGCAGAAG
>JAUVLP010000001.1 GCA_030600655.1 Candidatus Eiseniibacteriota bacterium | reverse complement strand
TATCACGATCGTGCCCCACTGCTTCATCTCCGCAGCCGCCGAACTGACGACATGGTGCGGCACGAAAAAGTCAACGAGCATGAACATGCCGATCAAGAACGTTATCGCAAGTGGTATCACACGTCTCATGAATCTCGACTCCGACTACTGAGTTTGGAACCAGGCAACGAACGACTCAAGCCCGACGGCGCGCGCGATGATGCCCGCCGCAATAAGAGCGATGCTCACGACCTTCATCCAATCGGAACCCTTGAGTCCCCCAAGCAGCTTCGGTTCCCTGGAAAGATAGGCGCTCGCAGCATAGAGCTCCTCGCCCATCAGCGTGAAATCGCACGCCGTGACAAAGAAGGGAAGCTGGGAAACCATCGCCGTGCCGGCCACCTGGATCGCTCCGGCCTCGAAACCGGTCTCCGCCAGAAGCAACGACTCCGCCCAGAAAGCGCCCATGTAGAGATTGGCCGCGGGCTTCTCCCGCAGCATGATGCCATTGACGGCCCCCGCGAAGGCGAACTGCGCGTCAGACAGGTACCGTATGTTATCGGGATTGTAGGCATCAGGATTGCCTACCTCGGCGTAGGCCTGTTTGACCACTTCCTCCGCCGCGGACATGACGACTGCCCGGGCAGTCGGGACGATCAGTGGTGTGTCGTATCGTGCAGTGATCTTGGCGACGTGCGAAAGGATGTTGAGGCTGGCAATGGTCATGATGTTGTCGATCTCACCAATGCCAGGAACATAGAGAACGGGACGCCCCATCTCGGTGGCGCGCCCGACGGCCTCCTCGATGGCGTTGAGACCGGGGATGCGCCGCACAAAGAGCTTCGCCCCCTTCCCGGCTGCCGCCGTGAACCACGCAACCATCGCGAAGAAAACGACCATCAGCACGAGAACCGGGAGGCGAGACCACTGGAACATATTCGCGCGCCCGGCCACTGGACCCGCCAGTACCGGTTCGGACGAGTTCGCACCATCGTAGGCCTCAAGGCTGTAGTAGTACTCGGTACCGGGCTCAACAGACTCATCGATGTAACGAGTGGTGCCGTTAGTGATCTCGTCGAGCTTCTCCCCCACCTCACCCTCTGCAAGCGAACGCCGCAGGACATAGCCCGTAACATCTCCGGCCCCGGAACCGTCGTCCGGCGAGAGCCCCCACTCAATCTCGATCTTGTCACCGAAGTCCGAGTTCTCGAGATAGTCGCGCACTGTGAGCGAGCACGGTGGACCGGGTGGGACAGTGTCAAGAACGTCCGATGCAGTATCACCCGGCAACGCGGTCTCCTGAGCCTGAACGGACCCAGCCGTCAGCATGATGAGCGCTGACGAGACGAGCAGTATGTGGAAGACACGCACCATCCGCACTTTCTCCCTCACATGGCTGCTAGAGCAAATGCAACCAGTCTTGCAACAGAAAACCCACGCGCCCGATCAGGAGAGACACCCGCGACATCACCGTATATCCGAACGATGCACCGAAGCCCACCATCAGGAAAACGATACCCACTCTTGCCATCACACCAAGGACGCCCTTGTGCTTCATCGAGAAGAAGAAATACGTCAATGTCCCAAGGAGTCCCACGATCAGAAACACGTTCGTAACCGACGTCAGCGGCAATGCGTTCGCACTTATCTGGTTCAGTACGCGCGCCTGCATGGTGGGCGAAAGACTAAGCCCGGCGTAGCCACCGACGTAGATACCCAACGACCAACGCCCTATCCAACCGACCTTTGGAAAAAACCGCGTGTAGAGCAAGAGACCCAGCAGACCAGGTATCAAAGCCAGCCACCACGTACTGCTCCCAAACCCTATCACCTCATCACCGAACCGAAGCAGGAAGACGGGCGCCACAACGTTCGGCTGGATGAAATTGAAGTAGTAGATGACAAGGTAGTAGCCCGCGGATATGCCGACGACCAGATGCTCGGCAAACTTGTAGAATGGATTGTCCTTGTACAGAAAGCTGTACACGGAGAGCGTCAGTACCGCTCCGATCGTTGTCCAGATTATTGTCCCCATCAATCCCTCCAGATGCTGCTTGTGGATCACACTCCACGACCGCCCCACGGACGCGGAGCGGAAGAGCGAGAGGCTATGCCGCGTCCCTCTCCATCTCGCGTTTCTTCCGTCTGTCCCCGAAGTAGGCAATGTTGCCGAGAATGATCAGAATGATGATCAGGACGTGAATCGACGACTGCGAGTCCATGCCTCGCACTCCCGCGTCGGGATGACCGATAAGTTCCTCGTACTCCGCCGCCCCACGCATCCCTCCCAGAAGCCCTACGAGCTGACCGGTATCGAGGAACGGATAGAGATCCGTGGCCATGACCGCGGTGACACCGGCGCCCACATCCTGTCCGTACGGCTGGTGCGCATACAGAACCCACGCCTCCGCCGCCGACCAGCCCGCCAGAGTGATGAGAAGTGGAATGTCATCGTAGTTTCTGATGCCATCCAGCATCGGGATATCATTCAGCGGCGTTCCGTAGGCATCCTCCGGAAATACGTTCCGGACATTGACCCCCATGCCGAGGATTACGGCCGAGAGTCCTGGTCTGAACCCCAAGAAGCAGTAGTCCTCACCGTAGACCTTCCCCATCTCATCCGCTGCCTGGACCATCACCCGTTCGGCCAATCCGTAACCGGCCGGATGCAGCGTCAACACGGCCACATTGACGTCATTGCTGAACGCGTGGCGCAGAAGCGCCAGAGACATGGGCTCGAGTTCCGGCAGCGTCGCCGGCGCGTAATCGATCGCCAGAAGAAGCGGCTGCCCATTCGCAGGAACCCGATCCAGTGCATCATACAGGTTCTGCACGGGATCTGTCACACTGACGGGCAACTCCAGAGGGAAGAAGAACGGGATAACAACGGCAATCCCAATGGCAAGAAATATCCACCGACGATCTATTTGCATGAATCTCTCAAAGATGTTCATCGCTACCTCCGGATGCGGGACAGCGGCCCGCGAGATCGGGAACCGCTAGTCTCCGCCTCCCATCCATGCCCGTTCGATTCCTAGGATGATCTTGAGTGATGTCGCCATCATCCCCAGACCAACACCTATCATGATTCCCCGCTTGGCGGCCAGATTGGGAACCTCGAGAATCCAGCGCGTGGCCGTCGGGATCGAGCTGTGAATCATGTCGCCTATCGGAACACGACCGAGCATGACGATGCAGGCCGCGACAAGAAGCAGGGTAGACTCGAGCGTCCTTGCCCTGAATGCTCTGAAGGCCGCTGATGCAACATAGAATGCCAGCAGCGAGAACATCGTGGCCTCAATGGGAACCTGAACGTTCTGAAACATCATATCGAACGGAGAACCTTGAGCATGGTGCGCTGAACTGAAGAACCCCAACCCGATCATCAGGCAGAGCGCAAACAGCGTCACCCAGCTATAGCCGCGATCGTCCGCCCTGTGCTTGATCTTGTGATAGTGGATCCGGACAAGGCTGACCGTCCCCAGGAGGAACGCGAAGGCCAGGAGGGTCTGCAGCCATATGAGCAGACGCTCGTAGAAATTCTGCACGGTCGGGTGCGGGATGAAGTACTGGATTGCCATGAAAAGCCCAGCGATGAAACAGAGGGCTAGTGGAAACTGACGACGCATCGGACCATCCTCTCAGAATCGTTCCCCGCGGTGCGAGCCGCTCGAGAACGCCACCCAGCCTTAGCCTGTCGCAAGCAGAGGAAGTATGAAATTGCTCTCTATGACTCCGGTAGCCGTCAGCGTCGCGGCTATCACACCAACAACAAGAAACACCGCTGCAACCAACTTGAACATGTCCTGCCCCTTGAGACCGCCCAAAAGGATAGGCTCTCTGGAGAGGTAGGCACTGGCCGCGTAGAGCTCTTCTCCAATGAGTGTATAGTCACACGATGTAATGAAGAACGGCAACTGGGTCACGGCATCGGTCCCGGCTATCTGAATGGCGCCGATCGATGATCCCGTCTCCGCAAGAACAAGTGACTCTGCGTAGAACATGCCCATATAGAGTATCGTCGCGGGACGCTGACGGACCATGATCCCGTTGACACCGGCAACGTACGCGAACTGGCTTCGAGTCAGATAGAAGACATCGTCATCGTTGTAGGCGTCTGGCCGGCCGGCCTTTGCATACGCCTCCTTGACGACCTCCTGCTCGACAGCCATCACGATTGGATCCGCGCAGGGAACGATGAGCTTCGTGTTGTACTCCGCCGTCTTCTTCGCGACCTCTCCCAGTATGTTGATCGCCGCGATCGTCGCCACGTCGGACACCGAAGAGAGACCGGAGATAAAGAGGATCGGCTTGCCCATCTCCGTCGCGCGGCCGACGGCGTTGTCCATCTCGTCGAGCCCAGCCAGGCGACGGATGAACAGATTCTTCCCCGATCTGGCAGCGGCCACAAAATACATAATCGATAGAACGAAGATGATGACAGCCACCATCGTGCCCGTGCGAGATCGATTGAACCACTGGATGGAGGCCTCCACTGGACCGAACGTCCCCGAGAAGAACGGAGATCTATCCACATCGAGGGCCGCCACCTTGTAGTATATCGACTCGCTGTTGTCTACATCACTGTCGCGGTACTTGGTCACCCCGAAGGGAACCCTACCTGCAAGGACGAAACCCGTCTCCGGGTGAGCGGACCGGAAGATCTCGTAACCGGCTACGATACCACCACTGTCATCATCTGCCGACAGCTCCCACGTGACGTTGATGGAATTACCACGATCATTCGGCGTGTCGATAGCCAAGAGACCCGTGGGCGCAGCGATCGGCAAGAGTGTCTCCAGCTCGACCGTTTCCACCTCTTCCTGCGCAGACACCGCGACAGGACATAAGAAAAGGGCCGCCACTGCTACGGAGAGCGCAACGAACCCAGCCCTTCGGCCTATGCCGCCAGACTGTCCTCTGTCACCGAGCATCAACCGCTCCTTTCATGCTTTCGGAACGTCGGGGTTCTCACAGAACCCCTGACGCCATCTCCATTCGATTGCTAAGAAGGCTATCAAACGATCCAGTTGCTGTCAAGCTCCGGGAACATCGCCACGTGCGAGTCCGCTACCCCTCGATCATCTCCACGTTGGCGCGCGGCAGCACGGTCTCCGATCCGTCGGCGAGTTTCACCTTGAGAACACGCACCATCGATTCGGACTCCATCTTCCAGAGTTCGTTCGGGAGTTCCGTAACAATGCCGAGGCTACCGAAATGAGGTTCTCTGATGACACGAATACTGCTTCCGATATCAAGTCCGGCAGAACTCGACGCTGCATCACCGGCAGACAGTTCGGCGTCCGGCATAGGAATGACGATCTCCGGCCGCATGACGCCCGCCCTGATCTGAGTCGCGCCGTTGATAGACGCCTTCTTTCCCTCTCTCGATTTCAGGAGGTTGAATGTGCCTCCGGCCATTGCCATCGCGCCGAATCCCTCCGTCAGGATCAGCGTTGTCACAATGTCCTCGGAGCCGGTTATTGCGACGCCGAGATCCTTTCCCAGAAGCTTCTTGAGATCCGGGTCATCGAACCCTCCAACCACTATACCGCTTATTCCTATCTTCATCGCCTCCTGAAGCCCGGACCAGTCGACGTGTGAGCCGCCGATCACGACCTTGCCTTCCATCGATTCGTCAAAGAGGGACGCTTCGAGCTTCTGGTCGGGGCTGTCGACAGCGACTTGTATCTCCCCCGCCCTCTCACCACCCACGCCGAAGATTCCCTGGATGAACGACCCCTTCACCTCGATCGCCACCCCCTCGTTCTCAAAAACCTCTACCACCTCCCCATCCACATATGCGTTCACCTCGATCGGCATGGGAGGCTCGCGGAGAATAACCTGGCCCGTGATAGTTGAGATACTCTCGAGCGTACCATCGCACGGCGAATTGACGGTTCCCTTGAAGAAGCCAAAGAAGCCCTTCGTCACGGCGATCGGTTTTCCCTTCTCTATGGGGTCCCCCGCCTGCTTGATCATGACGGAAGGCAGGTCCTCTGGAGGAAGACCAAACTTGCTCGCAACATTGACTAGCTGCACGTTACCGGGAAGATGGGTTCGAGCCACGATCGTATCCGATGAGACATGGTCACCCCTGGAAACGATTACCTCCCCCTTGATGGGCAGGCGTCGCTCCTTCCTTAGTACGGTCATCTCTGCAACTCGCAACCCTGGCGTATATGCGTGGGCCATGATCTGTTCTCCTCGTTTCTGAGCGAATCGCCGATGCTACGCCGGATAGGCGTCAAGAGCGCTCGCCCACTTCTCCAGCTTCTCAACGCGTTTGTGCTCGTCGGTCGGGAGCTCGAAGGGACGTCCTCTGGTATCCACCATGAGTCCAACCACGCCACCGGTGAGTGTGCACTCGATCGGCTTGCCGGCCCCCCTACCCAGATTGAATCCCTTCGCCGGGGTGAGTTTGGCCTTGATTGATTTGTCGGCACCGAGCGGATAGACAACCAGCTCACCGAACGGAATATCATCGTTGATCACTGTGCCGTTCGGCAACGTGGCCTCAATCTTCAGACAGGGCTTGCCTTCCTGTGAAGTCCCGACAGGGGACACAAGCATCCCGAGATGGATAAGACAATCCTTCTCGAACACTTCGGTCGCCGCCTTCTCGTGAACGGCCGCCAGAACTCCCAGCTGCGGCATCATGAAGATGGAGTCGACCGCCAGCTGCGTTATCCCCTCCGGCAGGAATGCATCTATCATCATGAGGGCAGCTTGCTGTCTCCGCGGGGCGTGAGAGAGAACGCCGCCGGAACCGACCAGAATATCAAGATCCATCATGTTGACAAGCGTCTCGCCCGAAGCCGACTGGCTGAATGCCTCCGAGATGGTCCGTTCCTGCTGGACGCCCTTCAAGCCCACTGCGAACGACTTGTGCTGAACGAACGCCAGTCTGAGAGCCTCTCGTGCTATCGCCTGCTCGATCTTGAGGTCCTCGAGCGACTGAGGAACCGTCGTAGGCCGGATCATCTTGTTCTTGATCCGGTTTCGCACGGACAGCTCCGGGAGCACAAACGGAACCCACCGCATGACATTGTCGATCCCAGCCTCAGCCAGCACGTTCGAGACCGAGTAACTCATGCCAAGGTTGGCCGAGACGGTCCGATTGAAGATGTGCTTGAAAACCGAGAAGATGTCTGTCGTGGCCCCTCCGATATCAACGCCGAGAACCTCTATTCCCCTTTGCTCAGCGATTGTCTCCATGATCGAACCGACGGCTCCCGGAGTCGGCATGATGGGTGCGTCCGTCCAACCCATCAACTTGTTGTACCCGGGCGCCTGCGCCATTACATGCTCCATGAAAAGCTCGTGGATCTCTTCCCTCGCGGGCCCCAGGTTCTCCCTCTCCAGAACGGGACGGAGATTGTCGACCATCGAGAGGGCGGTCTTATCAGCCAGCAAGTCGCTGACTTCTCCGCGCGCACCCACGTTGCCCGCGAAGATGACCGGGAGATTGTACCCCGTGCCAAGACGCGGTTTAGGATCGGCAGCGGAGATGACCTGACCCAGCTCCACCACATGCGTGATGGTCCCTCCGTCGATCCCGCCCGAGAGCAGAATCATGTCGGGCCTGAGATGCCTGATTCGCTCGATCTGCTCGTGCGGAAGTCTGCCGTCGTTCGAGGCCAGAACATCCATCACGATGGCTCCCGCCCCCAACGCCGCTCTCTGCGCGCTTTCAGCCGTCATGCTCTTCACCACACCCGCCACCATCATCTGGAGGCCGCCACCCGCGCTCGACGTAGACAGGTAGAGATCGACGCCTTTGTCTCCTCCATCACTCGGATGGATGAACGTCTCTCCATCGAGAATCACGTGCCCCGAAAGCTCCTCCACTTCCCGAACCGCGTTCAACACGCCTCTGGTCACATCCTCGAATGGAGCCTCGACCGTCGTCGGCGCCTCTCCCCTGACGACGAGTCTGTACTCACCGTCGACCAGCTTGATGAGAATTGCTTTGGTGGTCGTGCTCCCACAATCGGTGGCGACTATGACCCTGATTTTCCCGTTTTCACTCATCGGCACCTTCCTCTGGCTCATCGGCCGCGCGCTTCGCCTCCTTGCGCCGCCTCTTCTCTTTCCTGATCCTCTGTTGCTCCTCCGCCTCAAATTCCTCTATGCGTAGAAGGAGACGCTCCACGTTCTCTCGATCCTCCAGGAGCGTCATGATCTCGTTGTAGCTCTTGAAGGTGAAGATACTCTGAACGATGGGCTGGAAAAAGACCATCGTCTGGTTTCCAAGGAATGACAGGGGCTTGACGGACTCCAGAAACAGGACCGCCGGGGTCGAGAGGTGTCGCTCGACGATCTTCCGGGCGAACCGGTCCAGCAGCTCAAACCGCTCCTTGTCCCCCGTCTCCTCCTTTACCGCTTTCATCGACCACATCCCCGTTGTCCTCCTCGCGATCCACAATCATCCGCTCAACAACAGCCATGACCTCATCGCGGTTGTCATGAAACTGGAGCGACACACCGCGAAAGCGTTCGAGCCTCGAGCGACCAATGAAGGGAGAAAGAAGCACACCTTCACGGTCCTTATGGAAGCTCCGAAACTCGCCCCAACTCTTCTCTCTTCTGCTCACGAGACCTCTGACGAGAACGCTCTCCTCCGTGAGGCTGTAGCGCGTCGGCAGGTAGAAACCAGCGACCTGCCCCCACATCAGAAGCACCGCAAGGACAGTAAAATAGCCGGTCTCGAGCCAACTCTGAAGAGTCCACGCCACGAGAGCGATGACGGCCAGGCCGGCCGACGCCCTGACAGGGTTCCTGAGCATCGGCCAGGCAGTCCAGGAGAGCTCCGCCGTGGTCAACGCCGCCTCCAGCTCACATCCAGATCCTTGGAAGCCCGGACTTCATCGAGCCTGCTGACAGGAGTCCGGCTGGGAGCGCCAGTGACAATCTCAGGGTTGGACTCACTCTCACGAGCGATATCTATCATGACTCTGATGAAGTGGTCGAGTGAGCGTTTGCTCTCGGTCTCCGTCGGCTCGATCATGAGCGCCTCACTGACAATGAGAGGGAAATAGACGGTAGGCGCGTGTACGCCGAAATCGAGAAGCCGCTTCGCCACATCGAGCGCCTTGACACCATACTCCTTCTGCCGGGATGCTGAGAGTACAAACTCATGCTGACAGTAGCCCTTGAATGGAAGCTCGTAGTGCCCTTCGAGTTTGCGCTGCAGGTAGTTGGCGTTCAGGAGGGCATTCTCCGCCACTCTCCTCAGCCCCCCCGGACCAAGCGTGAGAATGTACGCATACGCCTTGACCATTACAAGGAAATTGCCGTAGACGCCGTGGACCTTGCCGATCGACTTTGGACGTTCATAGTCGGGATAGTACTCAACGCCCCTGGATCTCGCTTCATCCCGGGCGATCACCGGATAAGGTAGATAGTCGACAAGCTTGCTCGTTACACCTATCGGTCCTGATCCAGGGCCTCCGCCGCCGTGCGGAGATGAGAACGTCTTGTGCAGATTGAAATGCATGAGGTCGAATCCGATCTCCCCCGGCCGGACGATTCCCAGTAGAGCATTCAGATTCGCGCCGTCCATGTAGACCAACCCGCCCACGCCATGCACGATCTCGATGATCTCCGCGATCCTGCTCTCGAACACGCCGAGCGTGTTAGGATTAGTTATCATGATGGCAGCCGTCTCGCTGTCAACGATCCGCCTGAGCTCGTCCACGTCCACGCGCCCGGAGCTGTCCGACTTGATCTCAACCGCTTCGTAGCCTGCGAGTGTAAGGCTCGCGGGATTCGTCCCATGAGCAGAGTCGGGCACGATGACCTTGGACCGCGGATTCCCTCTGTCAGTGTGATAGGCCCTGACAATAAGCATTCCAGCCAGCTCACCGGACGCGCCTGCAGGTGGTTGCAGCGAGACCTCATCCATCCCCGAGATGGCAGCGAGGTGCGTCGCCAGATTGTGCATCAGCGCCAGCGCACCCTGCGAGTGAGCCTCGTCCGCCTCCGGATGGAGACGCGTGAAGCCCGGCAGTTGCGCAACATCTTCATTCACCTTGGGGTTGTACTTCATCGTGCAGGATCCGAGAGGGTAGAAACCTCGATCCACGTGGTGGTTCATCTCGGCCAACCGCGTGAAATGCCGCACCACCTCCGGCTCCGTAAGCTCCGGAAAATCAGGCGCTTCGCCGCGCACCTGGTCCTCACCGAATATTTCAACCGGGTCGACCGGAGGTACATCCAGCGGGGGGAAGCTGTAGCCCCTCCGACCGGGTGAACTGAGTTCGAAGATGGTCGGCTCGACAACGAGATCCGGTCTTTCAGTAGCGCCGCTCATCAGACCCCCCTCGAAACAATGATGGCTTCGAGTCCGGACACCAGAGAGTCGATATCCTCGCGCGAGTGTCTTTCTGTGACCGAGACAAGAAGGCAGTTCGGCATATCGTCGTAGTAACAGCCGCACTTGATCCCCGGCCATATACCGGCATCCGAGAGGGCCTCCTTCGCCGTACCGGCCTCGAACGGGAGTTCTATGACGAACTCCCTGAAGAAAGCTCCATCGAACTTGAGCTTGATGCCGCGCACGAGAGAGAGTTGCTCCGCCGCGTAGCGGGTCTTCGCAGCCACCTGTAACGCCAGTTCAACCAGCCCCGCCCGACCCAGGAGAGACATCTGGACAGTCGCCGCGAGCGCCACGAGACCCTGATTCGTACATATGTTCGATGTAGCCTTCTCCCGGCGAATGTGCTGCTCTCGCGTCTGGAGCGTCATCACATATCCTCGTCGCCCCTCGGCGTCATTGGTCGCTCCGATGATCCGGCCAGGCATGCGGCGGGCGTGCTTGCGTCCTGCCGCGATGAAACCCAGCAGCGGTCCACCGAAGGCCACTGCCACACCGAGAGACTGCGCTTCCCCTATCGCTATGGTTGCCCCGTACTCAGAGGGCGGCTTCAAGAGCGCCAGGGAGACTGGATCCACGGATGCGATGAGAGGAGCTCCGGACTCGCTAACGATCGCGCCTATCTGGTCTACCGGTTCCAGAAGCCCCAGAAAATTCGGGTGCTGAACTAGAACTGCGCCCGCATTCTCGAGCTCCGCTTCAAGTGCGGCGACATCCGTGACACCCGAGTCCATCGGTATCTCAACGAGTTCCAGATCTGTCGCCATCAGGTACGTCTTCAGAACACTCCTGAGAGCAGGGTTCGCAGTGCTCGAAACGAGCACCTTCTTGCGGCGGCTGATTGCCGTCGCCATCAGCACAGCCTCGGCCCCTGCCGTTGCGCCGTCGTACAACGATGCGTTCGCGACATCGAAACCCGTGAGTCTCGCGATCAGCGACTGGAATTCGTAGATGGCCTGAAGGGTTCCCTGGCTCACCTCAGCCTGATACGGCGTGTATGCGGTGTAGAAATGCGGCAGTCCGGTAATATGCCCCACCGCAGCAGCAGTAGCATGATCGTAGATGCCACCGCCGAGGAAGGAGATAACATCATCGGGCACGCGGTTCATGGCAGCGAGATGCTGCATGTGGCGCGTGAGTTCGAGCTCCGACAGCGGACCGGGAACGTCGAGATCGCTTCCCATGCGCAGCTCTCTGGGAATACCAGCGATCAGGTCATCGAATGACTCTGCCCCGATCTCGCGTAGCATCTCTCGCCGGTCTTCGTCTGTATTGGGTACGTACGGCACTTCTATCCTTTCGTGTGTTCCTCGTAGTCGTCGGCCGTCATAAGGCTGTCCACGGAAGATGCATCGTCAACTCTGAGCCTGACCATCCAACCTTCTGCGTACGGAGCGGAGTTGATGAGATCGGGATTGTCATCCAGAGCCACATTCACATCCATTACCTCACCTGCTACCGGCGCATAGATCTCACTGACGCTCTTCACTGATTCGACCGTCGTCAGTACGTCACCGGCGTCAACGTGCGTTCCTACCGCCGGCAACTCGACGAAGACAATATCTCCAAGCTCGCCCTGTGCATAATCGGTCAGACCGATGAGCGCCTCGGCACCTTCCATCTTCAACCACTCATGTGACTGCGTGAATCTGAGATCCTGTGTGCTCATGCGTCACCTCATCAGATCGTATGTTCCCGAATGTCGCCACCTATCTGCTGCGCACGGTCCCGTTCCTGTAGAAAGGAAGTGGAACCACTACAGCAGGAATCGTTCTGTTCCTGATCTCTATTTCAAGAGGACCATCCGTTCCCCTCGCGACGTAACCCATACCGATGCCCTTCTCAAGACTCGGCGAGAACGTCCCGCTCGTCACAACGCCGACCTCGCGTCCCTCGGAGAGAATCCTGTGCCCATGCCGCGGCACCCCTCTCTCCTTGAGTTCAAACCCAATGAGAGATTCCTTTGGCCCATCCTGTTTCAGCTCAAGAATCGCGTCTCTTCCTATGAAATCGCCTTTCTTGAGCTTCGTTATCCACATGAGCCCACTCTCGACCGGGGTGCGCTTTTCATCGATGTCGTTGCCGTAGAGCGCGTAGCCCATCTCAAGCCGCAGCGTGTCCCGACAGCCCAATCCAACAGGTTCGATCTCGAATTCGGCGCCCGCTTCCATAAACGCGTCCCAGACAGGACCAGCTGCATCCGGCTCGATGTACACCTCGAAACCGTCCTCACCCGTGTAGCCCGTCCGGGAGACAAGGGCCTCCCGCCCGGCCACCTTGGAGGCCACAGACTGGTAGTAGCCGAGCGACGCTGCGCTTTCGCCCGCGACCTTCGCGAGAGCCTTTTCGGCAAGCGGACCCTGGAGCGCAATGAGCGCCGTTTCGTCTGACGCGTCCCTCAACTCTGTGCGCGAACCGATGTGCGACCCGACCCACTCCAGGTCCTTCTGCTTGTTACCGGCATTCACGACGAGCATGTAGCTGTCAGGCAGTCTGTAGACCAGGAGATCATCGATGAACCCACCGTTCTCATAGCACATTGCCGAGTACTGGACGCGGCCCTCATCGAGTGCGGACACCCTGTTCGTTGTTATCCGCTCGAGGTCACCAAGCGCCCCTCCTCCCGACAGATAGAACTCGCCCATGTGGGACACGTCGAACATACCGATGGTGCTTCTTACACGTCTGTGCTCATCAATAATACCCGTGTATTCCATGGGCATCGCGTATCCCACGAAGTCAACGATTTTCGCTCCTGCCCTGACGTGTTTCTCGTAGAGCGCGGTCTTCAGGCCGCGAGTCATCCCGCTCAACGCTTGTTCCCTCCGCTCGGAGTATCGGCCCACTATGCAACTCACACGCAACTGTCCATTCAGATGCCCCAAGAGCACCCCAATGCCCAGCGCAGAATCGAACACTCCATGGTAGTAGAGCCTGCTCCCGCCAGTCAAGGCGTTTTGCGTCCAAACTCATACCAGACTGAGCAAACCCGGCGCCGGAGTCGCAGTCCGGCAGCGGCTCCGGCAAGACCACTCAGGTTTTCCGGTTCGCCCCCACTCCCCCCGACCGTCTGCCGCTCCCGGTATGCGCCGATTTCAGCACGTTCCGCAGTACGGCACCGGTGTAAGAGTCTGCGCAGGCCGCGATTTCCTCCGGTGTGCCCGTCGCGACGATCCGACCACCTTCATCGCCGCCTTTCGGCCCCATATCTATGATGTGGTCGGCGGTCTTTACCACATCCAGATTGTGCTCGATCACAAGAACCGTGTTCCCCTTGTCAACGAGCCTCCCGAGGACACGCAGGAGCATTTTTACATCGTGGAAGTGGAGTCCCGTAGTGGGCTCATCGAGGATATAGAGGGTACGCCCCGTGCTCCGTCGCGAAAGTT
The DNA here is from genome assembly GCA_030600655.1 of Candidatus Eiseniibacteriota bacterium. GTDB lineage: Bacteria > Joyebacterota > Joyebacteria > Joyebacterales > Joyebacteraceae > Joyebacterum. Next base: position 64,906 of record JAUVLP010000001.1, on the reverse strand, counting down.
CCGCGGCGAGCTTGATGCGCTGAGCCTCTCCCCCCGATAGTGTCGTCGCCGGCTGTCCGAGATGCACGTATCCCAATCCGACTTCGTGGAGAGTCTCTAATTTTCTTCTTATCATGGGAATGTTCGAGAAAAACTCCAGGGCCTCGTCAATGGTCATCTCAAGAACATCGGCGATCGTTTTCCCCTTGTAGCAGATCTCGAGCGTCTCGCGATTGAATCTCCTGCCGGCGCACACCTCGCAGGTGACGAACACATCCGGAAGGAAGTGCATCTCGATCTTGACCTGACCACCTCCTTGGCACGCCTCGCACCGCCCACCCTTGACGTTGAAGCTGAATCGCCCCGGCCTGTATCCTCTGGCTCGCGCCTCAGGCACGCGCGCGAAGAGCTGCCGGATGTACACGAATGTGCCGGTGTAGGTCGCCGGGTTGGATCTCGGTGTCCGCCCGATCGGCGCCTGATTGATATTGACCACTTTGTCTATGAGCTCAACGCCCTCAATGCGATCGAATTTCCCGGGGATCCTGCGAGCGCGGTTGAACCACTCCGCGAGAGCCCGGTGAAGGATGTCGGAAACGAGCGTGCTCTTGCCTGATCCCGAAACACCTGTCACACACGTCAACGTCCCGAGCGGGATTTCTACAGTGATGTCTGCGAGGTTGTTCTCACGCGCTCCGACGATCGTCAACTTTGGACCGGCCGGGGAGCGTCGTTCCTTCGGAAGCTCTATACGTTTCTTCCCCGACAGGTACTGCCCCGTCAGCGATTTGGGATGCTCTGCCAGTTCATCCGGCTTGCAGCTCGCCACGACGTATCCGCCATCGCGTCCCGCGCCCGGACCCAGATCCACAACCCAATCCGCACCTCGGATGGTCTCTTCGTCGTGCTCAACGACTATGACCGTATTCCCGATGTCCCGAAGCGCGACCAAGGTCTTGAGAAGTTTGGCATTGTCATGCTGGTGCAACCCGATCGATGGCTCGTCCAGTATGTACAACACTCCCACAAGCCGCGTTCCTATCTGGGTCGCAAGCCGGATTCGCTGCGCCTCTCCTCCGGAGAGCGTGCCTGATGACCGGTCGATCGTCAGATAGGCCAGCCCAACGTTGGAGAGAAACGCCAGACGTTCGCCGATCTCCTTCAGAATCTCTTCAGCGATCTTCCTCTGCCTGGCATTGAGTGATAATCCGCGGAAGAATGCCAGAGCCTGTTTGATCGACATGGCGGTGACTCTGTCAATCGACAGACCACCGACGGTGACCGCGAGCGACTCCGGACGCAACCGCGCGCCATGGCAATCGACACAACCGTCCACGGCCATGAAACCTTCTATCCAACGCCGGACGTTCTCCGATTTGGTCTCCAGATAGCGACGCTCCAGGTTTTGCAGCGCCCCCTCAAACCCGCCGACGTACTCCCAGCGTCCTTTTTCAAACTGGATCTTGTACTCGATCTTCTCGTCACCAGCCCCGTTGAGGATCACGTCCTGGATGCGCGGTTCGAGCTCCCCGAACGGTGTCATAAGGTCGAACCCATAGAACTCCGACAGCGCATCAAGCTTGTGGCGCGTCCATCCGGTCGCCAGATCCGGCCACGTTGTGATCGCGCCTTCCCTGAGGGACTTGGATCTGTCGGGCACGACAAGATCGGGATCTACGCGCATTTTCGTTCCCAGCCCACCGCACGTCTGGCAAGCACCGTAGGGGCTGTTGAACGAGAACATCCTGGGGGTGATCTCACCGGGCCCGACACCACAGTGCGGACACGAGGCGTTCTCGCTGAGAAGCAGTTCCTTCTTCCCCACTTTGATCTGCACGAGTCCGCCGGTCAGTTCCAGCGCGGTCTCAAGTGAGTCGACGAGACGCTGGCGGACGCTGTCTTTGAGCACCAGCCGGTCGACTATGACATCTATCGAGTGCTTCCGCCTCCTGTTGAGCCGGCCAACTTCGCCGATTTCCGTGGGTTCGCCATCGATTCGCACGCGAAGGAACCCCCCACGCTCTATCCGCCGCAGAACATCGCGGTGCTCTCCCTTCTTGCCACGTACCACGGGTGAGACTATCTCGACCCGCGTGCCGTCCGCATTGCACAACACGGTGTCGGCCATCTGGTCCACTGTAAGCTGAGAGATCTCGCGTCCGCAGAGGTGGCAGTGCGGAGTACCTACCCGGGCGAAAAGAAGCCTCATGTAGTCGTATATCTCGGTCGCGGTCCCTACAGTAGAACGCGGGTTTCGAGAAGCCGTTCTCTGCTCGATGGAAATCGCAGGCGAAAGCCCCTCTATCAGGTCGACTCGGGGCTTCTGCATCCGGGAGAGAAACTGCCTTGCGTAGGCCGAGAGCGACTCCACGTATCGCCTCTGCCCCTCCGCGTAGATGGTGTCAAAAGCCAGTGACGATTTGCCTGAGCCAGAGAGTCCCGTGATCACGACCAGTGATCCTCGGGGAATATCGAGGTCGAATCCCTTGAGATTGTGCTCGCGCGCGCCCCGGATGACAAGTGACTCAGGTCCTCGGCGCACACCGCTGCTGCGCCCGGACGCGGACTTCTTTCTGGTTTGACTGGATTTGGGCATACCAAGCAGTTTATCATTGTCAGCATCAACCAACAAGACTCAAAGCTGGAGTAGATACAACATGAACAACAGAGTCGTGCTTCTCACAGTTGCTCTTATCGTCGCCCTCGGCCTGCTCGTCTTCGCTCTAAGATGGACACCCAACGAGACCGCAATTCTCGAGCAGGATCCAGGGATCAAGGTTGTCGTGATCGGGATAGATGGACTCGATTGGTATCTCCTGAACCAGTTCATGCAGGAAGGGAGAATGCCGACACTGAAACAGGTCATCTCAAGGAGCCTCCTGGGTGAAGTCCAGGCGCCTCGACCCGTCCTTCCTGAGGTCGGCTGGACCGTTATGTCAAGAGGCACTGCGCTCACCGACGAGGAACTGGGACTCGTCACTTCCGTTCGCCGTCCCTTGCAATTCGACGGACCCGATATCGCTCGACTCGTCACGTCCGCGGGAGGTACGGCTGTGACGATCGGTTGGCCGGCAACCTGGCCGGTTTCCAGAGCGGTGGCTGACGACAGAACCCAAGAGGTGAACAGGCTGGAAGATCATGGTGTCGTTATCGCGCCCTACGCGCCGCAATCGACATCACATGCTGCTTCGCTCTCCCCGACGCTCTTCGCTGAAGGCGAGCTGCAGGTCACGCCGGAGAGTTTCTCTCCAATGGTGGAAACCGTCGTGAGAACACAGGAGAGGACCGCAGCAACGACATTCAGTGAGGTCATTCTGGCAAGCTCAGGCCCTGAACTCCCTGCATGGGAGAACAACACGGTCGGAGCACGCTGGGCTTTCACGAGTGATCTCATCACTCTGGAGCTCGCGGCACGAGTCCTGGCAGAATTTGAACCAGACCTTGCGCTCATCAATTTCTCAGGGCTCGACGCGATATCGCACCGGTTCGTTGCTCCTGCAATGCCCACCTTCTTTGATAAGCTTACTGAGGAGGAAGCAGCAAGGTACGGAGGTGTTCTGCGGAATTACTACACGTTCATGGATGGCGCCATCCGCCGCCTGAGGAGAATCGGCGACGACCGGACGGTCTACGTGATCTGTTCGACCTACGGCATGCATCCGTCGACGTCAGGCGACATACTGCTGTCTGGATCGCACGAACGTGGTTCTCCCGGAGTGTTCATCGTGCAGGGCCGGCGAATCGCCCCCGTTCCGTCGCCCATCAATGTGAACATCGAGGATATCGTCCCGACCATCCTCGCGCTTCTCGACCACCCCCTGCCGAGCAACCTCGATGGGAGAATCATAGTCGAAGCGACGCCGAGCGGACTCCTACAGGCATTCCCTCCGCAATACACCTCGCCCGACGATCGGAAGCCGGCTCAACCACGCACAGTTCTATCCGATACCATGGAAGCTCTCGCCCTTCAGCGACTCGAGTCTCTGAAATAGCCCGCTGAAGGCAACCGGTGCATAATGCACAGCCCCGGTGCGAGTATGTTGGTGTGCAGGAATTGAAATAGAGAACCTAAAGCTCAGCCTTCAGGCTCTTAGTGAGAGCAGGGAGAACGTCAAAGAGATCCCCGACGATGCCGTAGGTCGCAGCGTGGAAAATTGGTGCGTCGGGGTCCTTGTTGATCGCAACAATCGTCTTTGATGACTGCATTCCCGCCAAGTGCTGAACGGCTCCTGAGATCCCGCAGGCAATGTAGAGCTTCGGTTGCACCGTTTTGCCTGTCTGCCCCACCTGGTGTGAGTACGGTACCCACCCGGCGTCGACCGCCGCACGAGAGGCTCCGACCGCTCCCCCCATCGCTTCAGCAAGTTCTTCAACAAGATGGAAATTCTCGGGGCCACCGAGGCCACGGCCGCCAGACACGATGATGTCGGCATCTGCAATGTTGATCGTCTGTGTCAGATCCTTCACGAATTCGATGTACTCTACCTTCGACTCCAGAAGCACAGCATCCATCTTCTCCCGCACGATTTCGCCCTTTCTCGATGGATCTGCATCGAGAGCCGACATGACCTTGTGACGGACGGTCGCCATTTGCGGTCTGAAGTCCGGACAGATGATGGTGGCCATGATATTCCCGCCGAACGCCGGTCTCGTCTGAAGGAGAAGCCTCTCCTTGTCATCGATCGCGAGGCCCGTGCAGTCCGCCGTGAGTCCCGTCTTCACCTGAACCGCTACTCTAGGAATAAGCGAACGCCCCATTGAGGTCGCACCGGTGAGCACGATCTCGGGGCTGTGTCTCCCTATCAGCTCAGCCACAACGTTGGAGTAAGGCTCATCGAGAAAATGCTCCAGCTCCGGCTCATCAACCACATACACGCGATCGGCGCCGCGGGCAATCAGTTGTGGAGCGAGATCCTCAACACCCGAACCAAGAAGAACGGCAGAAAGTTCGACAGAGAGTTCCTCGGCGAGTTCGCGCCCTTTGCCGAGGAGCTCGAACGACACGTCGTGAAGCACACCCGCACGCTGCTCGGCTACCACCCATACGCCACGATAGTCACTGAGTTCGACCGCCTCACGCTTCTCCTGTCTCAGGATGATCGCGTCGAATTTACAGGGCTCCACACACGCGCCACAGAGCGTACAGTTGTCCTTTATGACCGCAATTCCATCACGCATCTCTATGGCATCATAGAGACAGGCTTTGATGCAAAGCTCACAACCCACGCATCGTTCCTCTAGTACCTCTATGCTGCTCACGCTGCTCTCTCCTGAGCTGGTCTTCTACCTAGATTTCAGTCTTCAGAATCGGCACGAGTTCCTTCACCAGCAACGGCACGGTCTCGTCAACTTCGCCCTGGAACACGATACCGTTCGTTCTGAGTTCGGGCGCGAAGATCGTCTTGACTCGCGTAGGCGAACCGTCGAGACCAATCTCGCTGTCATCGACTTCGAGATCCGAAACACCCCACACCGTGATCTCGGCCTTCTTCGCCTTCATCTTCCCTTTGAGAGAAGGGAGTCTAGGCTCATTGATCTCCTTGACTACTGTGAAAAGCGCAGGGAGTGGAACGCCAAGCACATCGGAACCGTCCTCCATCATGCGTTCGGCGATGCAACGCTTGCCGTCGAGCGTGAGCTTTCGCACGTAGGCGACCTGCGGGATACCCAGCAGCTTCGCCACGCCGGGCCCCACTTGCGCGGTGTCACCATCTATCGCCTGCTTGCCGCAGAGCACCACATCAAACTCGCCGCGTTTCCGGATACCCGCGGCAAGCGTGTAGGACGTAGCCCAAGTATCGGATCCTGCGAAAGCGCGGTCCGACAAGAGAATGGCATCGTCCACCCCCAGAGCGAGCGCTTCCCTGAGCGCTCCCTCAACCTGGGGGGGACCCATCGACATCACGGTCACTGTACCGCCACCAGCGCTCTCCCTCAAGCGCAGCCCCTCCTCGATGGCATACGTATCGAAGGGGTTGATAATGCTGGGAACACCCTCGCGGATCAGGGTGTTCGTCTCCCTGTCGATCCGCACGTCGGTCGTATCTGGAACCTGCTTGATCAAAACCAGGACATTCATATAGAAGACTCTTCCCATCGGGAACGCCGGGTCGCCGACCGCTCCCAGTCCTGCGCCTCCGCCGGAGTTGTAGCGTCCTACTTGCCCTTCCTCTCCTCGGCAGCGCTCTCCTTGATCACGGCCGAACCGATGATGGAACGCTGAATCTGGTTCGTGCCCTCATAGATCTGCGTTATCTTGGCGTCTCTCATCATCTTCTCGACGGGGTACTCCTTCATGTAGCCGTACCCCCCGAGTATCTGTACTGCATCGACAGTAACCTTCATCGCCACATCTGAGGCAAACACCTTGGCCATCGCAGAAGCCTTGCCGACATCCTTCGCACCCGAATCGACCAGTCGAGCCGCAGAGTAGACGAGAGACCTTGCAGCCTCGATCTGAGTCGCCATGTCCGCGATCATGAACTGTATCGCCTGAAAAGACGCTACCGGCTGCCCGAACTGTTCCCTGTGCCTCGCGTACCTGACCGCTTCATCAAGAGCACCCTGCGCGATGCCGACCGCTTGCGATGCGACACCGGGCCGCGACTTGTCAAAGGTTCGCATGGCAACCATGAATCCCATCCCCTCGCGCCCCAGCAGATTCTCCTTCGGAACACGACAGTCCTGGAAGATGAGCTCCCGCGTGGTCGATGCGCGAATGCCCATCTTGTTTTCCCTCTTGCCGAATGTCAGGCCGGGGGTGTCCTTCTCGACGATCAGAGCGGATATCCCGCGAAGACCTGCGCTCTTCTTCGTTCTGACGATGACAGAGTAGATATCCGCTTCGCCACCGTTGGTTATCCACTGCTTCGTCCCGTTTATGACATACTCATCGCCATCCAGCTCCGCACGCGTCTCGATGGCCCCAGCGTCGCTGCCGGCATTGGCCTCGGTGAGAGCGAACGCCGCCAGCTTCTCGCCCGCAGCAAGCGGTGGGAGATACTTCCGTTTCTGCTCGTCGGAGCCGAACAGAAGAATGGGATATGCGCCGAGTGCTGAGGCGGCGAAGGCAAGCGAGATCCCCCCACAGACCTTCGATAGTTCCTCTGTTGCGATGCACATCTCGAACGCGCCGCCACCGAACCCACCATACTCCTCAGGGATGTAGACGCCGTAGATGTCCGACTCGGCGAGCACCTTGACGATCTCCCAAGGGAACTCGCCGCTCTCATCAAGCTCCTCCCGCATCGGCAGGATCTTCTCCCTTGCTATCTGTGCACAGAGTTCCTTCAGCATCTCCTGTTCTTCAGTCAGGAAGTGGTCCATCAGGGTGCCTCCTTCCTTGGAGTTCTACATCGTCGCCGTCTGATTGCTGCTTTCCGTACGCTCGCTGGAGATCCCGGTCGGTCCGGTGAGGGGGCAACCTCACGGGACCGGGATTCTGGAGATCCCGGTCGGTCCGGTGAGAGGACAACCTCACGGGACCGGGATTTCTGATCGTTCACATCGACCGTTCGTTTCTCGGGTGAAGGTCTTCTCGCCCTCGCGGGGGGTGCTGTCCGCCCCTTCGACGACTCCGTCTGCCCTTCTGATGAGGGCTTTCTCGGCGACGGCCTCCTCTGTCTGTGGCGCCGGACAACCGGTGCCCCCAGACTGGAGCTGTCATTTTCAGGGATCAGCTTGAGGCTCCTCAGAGCGTTTCGGGCAGCCATCTGTTCGGCCACCTTCTTGTTCAGCCCCTCCCCGCGTCCGAGCGAGCGGCCGCCCAGTCTGAGTTCGACGTAGAAGGTCCGCCGGTGCTCCGGACCCGTGGCGGAGACCACGCGGTAGCGAGGTCTCACTCCCATCGTCTTTTGAGCATGCTCCTGAATCATGCTCTTGTAGTTGCGGTACTCATCAACGTTCAGGAGGTCATCCATGCTCGCGAGGATGTGATTCTCCACGAACCGCCTCGCCGCGGGCAGTCCTGCATCAAGGTAGATGGCAGCGATGACTGCTTCGAATGCATCGGCAAGAATGGAAGGCCGCTTGGCTCCGCCGGAGAGCCGCTCATTCTCTGAAAGAAGGATATAGTCGCCGAATGCGAGTTCCTCCGCCCTTCGAGACAGAACGGTCTCGCTCACGAGAAGTGACTTGATCTTGGTCAGGCGCCCTTCCTGCCTGGTGGCATACACGGCATACAAATGCTCGTTGACCAGAAGGCCCAGGATCGCGTCGCCCAGAAACTCCATGCGTTCATTCGACTGCGCCCTGCCCATTTCTCTATCATAGACGTACGATCTGTGCATGAGTGCCTGGTTCAAGAGTTCCAGGTCGTGGATCCGGACACCCAGCAAACTGCAGAGAGCCAGGAGTTCCTCGGCCCTCTGCTTCTCAATACTACCTCTGTCGATCGCCCGAAGGCGCCCGAGCAGGTTCTTGATTCGTGTCATTTGTGTATCCCGGCTATCCCTCGAATCGCCGGATCGCGATCGAACAGTTGTGTCCGCCGAATCCTAACGAGTTCGTAAGTGCGTTCAGAATCTTCGCATCTCTGGCTTGATTCGGAACGTAGTCGAGATCACAGTCTGGATCCGGGGTCTCGTAATTGATCGTGGGAAGTATGACCGAGTTCGCGAGTGAAAGAGCCGTGAAGATGGCCTCAACGCCTCCCGCGGCCCCCAGAAGATGTCCCGTCATCGACTTCGTCGATGACACGGCGAGCGCTTGAGCATGCTCTCCGAAGGCGGCCTTGATCGCAGCCGTCTCGAACTTGTCGTTCAGGGGCGTGGATGTACCGTGAGCATTGATATACTGCACATCCTCGGGGACCATCTCAGCATCATCCAATGCAAGAGCCATGGCTCTTGCGGCACCCTCTCCACCGGGCGCAGGCGCCGTCATGTGGTAGGCGTCACCTGTCGCACCATAACCGGTGATCTCCGCATGAATCACGGCTCCGCGCCGCTTCGCATGCTCAAGTTCCTCGAGCACAATAATGCCTGCGCCCTCACCAAGAACGAAACCATCGCGCCCAGCGTCGAACGGTCTCGACGCCAGTTCTGGATGATCATTCCTGGGAGAAATAGCGCGCATCGCCGCGAAACCCGCGACCGAAAGCGGACACACGGCAGCTTCGGCGCCCCCGGCCACCATGATATCGGCATCTCCACACCGAATGGCCTTGAACGACACACCGATAGCATGAGCGCCTGATGCACACGCAGAGACAGTAGCGAAGTTCGCTCCCTTGAGGCCGAGCATTATTGACACCATGCCCGATGACATATCCGCTATGAGCATCGGGATGAAGAACGGGCTGACCCTCCTCGGCCCCTTCTCCATAAGAACGGAATGCTGCACCTCGAGAGTCTGTATACCACCCACACCCGAGCCAATGACAACACCGGCTCGATTCGAATCGAAATCACCCTCATCCAGACCGGAATCTTTCCAAGCCATGAGAGATGCAGCCACGCCATACTGGGTACTCGGGTCCATCTTCCTGGCTTCCCGCTTTTCTATGAACGACTCCACATCGAATCCCTTGAGTTCTGCAGCGATTCTTACGGAAAAGGCGGAAGCATCAAAACGCGTGATGGCCCCAACGCCGTTCTTGCCCTCAAGAAGGGCTTCCCAGGTCGTTACCCTGTCAAGTCCCAGGGGTGTCAGTGCACCCATGCCTGTGACCACGACTCTCCTCGACATGCGTTCCTCTCATGTTCCACCCCGTACACATTGTCGCCTGTGCTCGGGGTCTTCTCGCGCGTTACATCCGTGCGCGCGCACGCCATCGCCGAACCGGCCTGCAGAAACACACTTGCGATTCTGTGACCATGAGCCGCGGCCCCATACGAAGAGTGGAACCGCGGTTCACAATCGCCGCTCCGCCTGTCAACCTACCTTCTTCTCCAGATAGGCAACGATATCGGCAACGGTCTTGAGGCCCTCGGCCTCGTCGGAATCATCGGCTGTAATACCAAACTCGTCCTCGAGCGAGAACAGAATGTCTGCCTGCTCGAGCGAATCCGCCCCCAGATCCTCAACGATCGCCGCCTCCATTGTGACCTGTTCAGCGTCGATCTGGAGCTTCTCCGCAATGACCTGCTTGACCTTCCCCAAGACATCCGCCATTCTTTCTACCTCCTGAGTTCGTTGAAGCCACGGGAACCAAGCCTACGAGGCCATGCCCCCATCTACATTTATCGTCTGCGCAGTGATATAGTCTGCTTCATCAGAAGCAAGGAATGCAACCAGATTCGCTATGTCCTCCGGCTTCCCCATTCGCTTGATAATGAGCATGGATGCCAGACCGTCCCTGGCCTTCTCCGACAGTTTCTCGGTCATAGGAGTCTCAATGAAACCGGGCGCTATCGCGTTGGCCGTAATCCCGCGTGATGCAAGCTCGCGTGCGGTGGTCTTGGTCAGCGCCACGATGCCGGCCTTTGACGCGCCGTAGCTCGCCTGTCCGACATTGCCGATCTGCCCTATGACCGACGAGATGTTGATGACCCTCCCCCAACGACCAGCCATCATGATCCTGGCCACTGCACGAGTGCAGTTGAACGTACCCTTGAGGTTGATCTTGAGGACCAGGTCCCAATCGTCAGGCGACATCCTGATGAGCAGATTGTCACGAGTGATCCCAGCATTGTTAACCAGGATACCGAGACCTCCAAGATCCTCGGCCACCTTTTTCATCACGCCGGCGGCCGCAACCGCATCGGAAACATCCAGCACATATGCCCTGGCCGTGCCCCCGGCTTCCTCAATCTCGGTGGCGACGGCGGATGCACTCTCCTCATTGATGTCCACGACGGCAATGCTGGCTCCTTCGGACGCGAGTCTGAGCGCGATGGCCCGGCCTATACCCGAACCACCGCCTGTAACCACCGCCTGTCTTCCATCGAGTCGCATGGATCCTCCTCACTGCCCGAGCCGGACCCTGCCGGCTACCGACCGGCCGGCGGACCGTCCACGAGCATCTCTATCTCCTTCAGACTACCGGCGCCCGCAGTAGGAACTGAGACGTCTATCTTTCTCATGAGCCCTCTGAGCACATTACCAGGACCGACCTCTATCAGTCGCTCTGCCCCAAGGTCAACGATCGTCCTCATGCTGTCGACCCATCTCACGGGGTTCGTGATCTGTCTCACCAGGTTTTCCCGAATCACCTCAGGATCATCGATCGCACCACCCGCCACATTAGCAACGAAGATAGCCTGCGGTTTCTCGATGACGACACTCTCGAGAAACGCCTCCATCCCCAGACGGGCACTCTCGAGCAGATTACTATGGAAGGCGCCGCTGACTTTGAGCTCGATGGCTCGACGAGCTCCCCGCTCCGTAGCAAGCTGCATCGCCATCCGCACTCCCGTCGTTTCGCCTGAGACAACAATCTGCGACGGGGAGTTGTAATTCGCGACCTGCACGACTCCTGCGGATCCAGCCTCCGCAACCACACCGTCAAGTACGTCCGCGCCCAGTCCAATAATGGCTGCCATCGTGCCCGGAGTCTTGAGGCCCGCCTCGTACATCAGTCTGCCGCGTTCGCGTACCGCACGAACAGCGTCCTCGAGTTTGAGACTGCGAGCCGCCACGAGCGCCGTGTACTCACCCAGGCTGTGACCGGCCACGGCCCACGGCTCAACACCTCTATCAAGCACCAGCGCCAATGCCGCCACCCCGGCCACCAGGAGTGCCGGTTGTGTGTTGACTGTCTTCTTAAGTTCGTCCTCAGGACCCTCGAAGCTCAGAACTGCAAGGTCGAGGTCTATTGCCTCAGACGCACGCTCGTAGATCTCACGGACCTTCGGGGAACTCTCGAAGAGGTCCTTCCCCATCCCTACCGCTTGCGATCCCTGCCCCGGAAAGAGCAGTGCTATGCGTTCCATGAATCCTCTACCACCTTATTAAGGCCGAGCCCCAGGTGAAACCGGCGCCAAACGCTACCAGACCGACGAGCATGCCTTCTTTCAAGCTCCCGTCGTCGATGGCCTCACACATCGCAAGTGGGATCGACGCCGCCGATGTGTTCCCATACTTATGGATGTTGATGTAGACCTTCTCTATCGGCATCCCTGCCCGCTTGGCGACGCTCGTGATGATGCGAAGATTCGCCTGATGTGGAAAGAGTATGTCCATGTCGTCGCCCGTCAGGTTCTGCTGATCGAGGACCTGCACGACTGAGTCACCCATTTTCTTCACTGCGTTAACATAGACCTTGCGGCCGTCCATGTAGATCATGTGCAGATCCTTGTCAACTGTCTCGTGGGAGGCCGGCATTCTCGACCCGCCGGCAGGCAGAGACAGAAGACTGCCTAGAGAACCGTCGGAACCAATGACGTGATCGATAACCCCTTTCGGCGTTTCGCACGGACGCAGAATCGCGGCTCCTGCGCCGTCGCCGAAGAGAACGCACGTGTTCCTGTCGGTCATGTTGGACACCTTGGAAAGCGTCTCAGCTCCGATCAGAAGAATGGTCTCCACCGTGCCGGCTTTGATGAATTGCTCGCCGATAACAAGACCATATATAAAACCGGAACATCCAGCCACCATGTCATACGCAAACGCATTGACGGCGCCGATGTTCGTCTGAACAAGACACGCCGTCGAAGGGAAGAACATGTCCGGCGTAGCTGTCGCCACGATGATCATGTCGATCTCATCGGGAGTCACACCGGCCTTCTCCATGGCTATCTTCGACGCCGCCGTCGCGAGGTCGGATGTTGCCACATCAGCCTCGACGTGACGCCGTTCCTTGATCCCGGTCATCTGGGTGATCCACTCGTCTGACGTATCAACGATTCTAGCGAAATCTTCGTTCGTCATCACCTTGGGGGGCACATACATGCCCATACCGGCGATGTATGCGTTCCGCGCGCTATCGGCCATCGTTCGACACCACCTCTCTCAGCGTATCCACGATCACGCCATCAACATCAGCGTCAACGAACTTCGCGGCAACCTTCACAGCATTCTTTATCGCCTTCTCTGATGAGGCTCCATGGGCGATAATGACAGCGCCGTTCACACCCAGGAGAGGTGCGCCACCATACTCAGCGTAGTCGAATTTGCGCCTCAGCCCATCAGCATCTCCGGCTGCGATACCGCTTCCCTGCGACAGAAACCTCGGCAGGATGTGGATCAGTCCTTCGGTGAGTTTCAGTATGACATTGCCAACGAAACCGTCACAGACGATGACGTCGGCCGCGCCGGCCAGAATACTACTCCCCTCGATGTTGCCGATGAACGTAAGATCGCTCTCCTTCAGAAGTCTGTGTGCCGCCCTCGTGAGTTCATTGCCCTTCGACGGTTCCTCTCCGATGTTCACAAGCGCCACCTGAGGGTCATCGCGCCCAAGAACATGACGCGCATATGCCATACCCATGACCGCGAACTCCAGGAGGTCGGACGGCCGGCAGTCGACACTCGCCCCGACGTCCAGCACTATCGCGGGGTCCTTGAGTGTCGGATAGAGGCTGGCAATGGCAGGACGACGCACACCCCGGAGCATACCCAAGCCCAAGAGACCCGCTGCCACCACGGCTCCGGTGTTACCTGCGCTCACCAGTCCATCCACTTCGCCTTTCTTGTGGAGCGTTGTCGCGACCACAAGAGAAGACCCCCGCTTCCGCCTCACGGCCTCTGCGGGGGCATCGTGCATCCCAATAACGTCAGCGGCATCCACTATCGAAATCGGCAGACCCGTCGCGTCACGCTTAGCTATCTCAGCCTCAAGGAGACCCCGCTGCCCAACGAGAACAACCTCGATCTCCCCTTCGGCCTCCCTGGCTGCCGCTATGGCTCCCCCAATCTCAACACCCGGCGCGTTGTCGCCGCCCATCGCATCCACCGCGATTCGAATAGGCCGCGAAGCCGAACTGCCGCCTGCAGGACTGCTTCCGGGAACTATGGACACCTTACTCCTTCTCCTTCTCCTCCGGGAGGATCTCACGGCCCTTGTACACCCCGCAGTGCGGACACATCCGATGCGGAAGCTTGGGCTCGCCACAGGACGGACAGACGGAGAGCGGTGGGCTCGCCAACTTCTTGTGAGTCCTGCGTTTCCTTCCGATAGACTTGGAGGTTTTTCTCTTTGGAACAGCCATGTTGCCTCCGAAATATCCGTTACCCGAATCGTTTCGGGGAACCCAGTAGTACCTACAGGGACCCCTGCCGGAATCCCTGCCGGACACAGCAATTCAGGCTATCTTAGATGGACAAAGCCACCAAGTCAAGCCGAAAGTCCCACGCGCCTGACAATGTGGTCGGCCAGCCCTTCCTTCTCTGCCAGCCGCGAAAAGCGTGCTTCGAGAGCATCGATCCAGCGTGGATCGAAAAAGACTCCGTAGCTCTCCACTTCGAAACCGTCAAGCGCCACGGTCATCCCGGTCATGGCCGGGATCTCACCGTGCAAGCCTCTACCAAACCACCTCTGGCCGGGAATACCCGGCTCACCCGGAGGAAAATCGATCCACTTCGAGACCTGACCAAATTCCCGCCTCACGGCCGCCGGAACACTCTCGCCGGACTCTACTCCGAGCAGCCGACTGAGGGCACCCAGCATTGTCAGCGTGTCGTGCTCTGCATCCACGGCTCTGGCGACCGACTGGACTCTCCGTTCACTGTTTGTGTAGCTTCCATGAACCTCAGCAAGAGCAGCAAGCGGTATCACGATATCAGCCAGCGCTGTGGTTGCGGTCGGAACCGAGTCGGCTACAGCAAGGAAATCGAGTCCGGAAAGGGCCTTTCGCACCCTCTCGTGATTATTGGAGCCGCCGACCGGATCCTCCCCGACTATCAACACAGCCCGGACAGTGCCGGACTCTATGCCTTCGAAAAGCGCATTCGTGTCGCCATAAAGCGGAGCTGGTACAGACGCCCCGTACAGTGCCTCAAGATCCGCACGCGACTCCTCGCAGAGAGCTGACGACTGACCCGGAAGCAGCAACGGATCGAGGCCGACATCCGCTATCCCCTGTCCGTTTGCCTTCATCCGAAGGAACAGAACACCCGAGCCGTCACCCGCCACCTTGCCGGAAATTGCGGCAAGCGCTATTGCGCCCGCCGCATCACGGTCAGCCGTAGCTATTGAGAAGGACGCTGCATTGGCGATCAAAACGCCCTTCTCTGCACAAGCGAATGCCTGGGCTACAGCGCGGACCACATCGGGTTCAATTCCCGCAGCTGACGCGGCCTTCGCAAGACCGCCGACAGGAAGCGACGCCAGAAGCTCTTCCAATCCCGTCAACCCATACGGCAGAGCGTCAACATCAACCACACCCTCCGACAGGAGATGATCCAACATCCCCCTGACGAGATCACCCACCGTATCTCGGTCAACCTGAATCCACGTATCCGCCAATCGGGCCATCCGGGTCGCACGCGGTGATATAACGAGAAGCCGTGCCCCTCTCCTCACTGCCTTTCTTATGGCTATGCCCGCGACAGTCTGCTCCTCCGCAACGTCGGAGTCCATGAGCAGAATGACGTCCGCCCCTCTGACGTCGTCGTAGGATGCAGTCGAAGCTGCATACCCGACCGCGTGCCTCAGCGCACCGAAGATCGCGCTTTCCGATGCTGTACCGAATGAGCCCAGGTTCGGGGTTCCTAGACCCGCTCTGGCCAGTTTCTGCAACTGGTAGGCCTCTTCGTTCGTCAACCGCGTTGAGCCGAAAACCGCTACGGATCCAGGCCCTGAGGTCTGCACCGTGCTCTTGAGGACGCTCGCTACCCGCTCAAGCGCGTCGGGCAGGCTCACCTCATCGAGACCAGCGTCTCTACGCAAGAGAGGCCGCGTGACGCGCTCCCCCATATAAAGTGCACGGAAACCGAACCTGCCGCGAACACAGAGATTCCCGTCATTGACACCGGCAGCCGAAGGCGTCACCGACACCAGATCTCCAGCAATTGTATTGAGATTCACCGCGCATCCGGTCCCACAGAAACCGCAGATCGAGTCTGTGGATTCGAGATCCCACGGCCCGGGTTTGATCGCAAGGGGCTTTTCGGAGATTCCCGCAGTCGGGCAGACCGTGACGCATTGTCCACACGACTCGCACTCGGTCGAAGCGAGAGGCAGACCAAGGCTCGGTTTCATCTGGGCATCGAATCCCCGCTGGAAGAAACCGAGAGCTGATGCTCCCTCCACCACCTCGCAGGTGCGGATACAGCGGCCGCACATGATGCACTTCTCAGGTTCTATACGAATGAACGGGTGCCGTACATCAGGTAGCTCGTGGAGCATATCGCCCGCATACTGCGTGGGCCTGACATCGTACTCCGCCGAGTGTGTTCTCAGATCGCATGTGAATGCATCTATGCAGCCGCACTCGAGACAACGTTTGGTCTCCTCAAGCGCTTGCTCCTCGGTGAACCCGAGTTCCACTTCTTCGAACGTGCGAATCCTCGCATTGACGGAAAGCTCCGGCATCTCCTGGCGCTCCTGACGAGGAACGTCTTTGAGTTCTTCCTCCGGAAAATGATCCCAGCGCTCCTTCTGAGCGTTGAAGAAAGGAGTCTTACTGTCGAACTTGCCGCCGCTGAGCATCCTGTCGATTGCGACCGCTGCCTTGCCGCCGTGTGCGATCGCCTCGATGGCAGTAGCGGCTCCGTTTACGACGTCGCCACCGGCAAAGACGCCCTCAACTGATGTCGCGCATGTCCTCTCGTCTGCAACGATGGTGCCCCAACGCGTGAGCTCCAGCCCAGCCTCCAGGGATTTGGGATTCTTCTCGACTGTCGAGTGGATGCAATTGAGATCCGGGATCTGACCGATCGCGGCGATCACATTGTCGACAGGAAGGAGTTCCTCAGAACCTTCTATTGGAACGGGACGTCTACGTCCGCTCTCGTCGGGCTCACCGAGTTCCATGCGGATGTACTCCAGCCGCTCGCACTTCCCGTCTCCATCTATCTTCGTCGGAGCTGCAAGGAAATGCATGACAATGCCCTCGTGCTCGGCGGCATCGACTTCGACATCCCATGCAGGCATTTCCTTGCGTGACCTGCGGTACACAATGGTCACATTCTGAGCACCGAGACGAAGGCACGTTCGCGCCGCATCGACGGCCGTGTTCCCACCTCCGATAATGGCGACACTCTTTCCTATCTTGACCTTGTTATCGAGACCCATCTCCTTGAGGAAATCGGTCCCGGCCCAAACCCCTTCGAGGTCCTCTCCGTCAATGCGCATCTTGCGGCTTCCCATCGCGCCCAGCCCAAGGAAGATCGCGTCGAACCCATCATCAAAGAGATCCTTCAGCACGAAATCGCGACCGAGAGCCTTGCCGTATTCGATGGTCACACCGAGCCGCGTGATGAGTCCGATCTCATCATCAAGAGTGTTCTTGGGTAGCCTGTACTCCGGGATGCCGTAGCGAAGCATTCCTCCCGCAGCCGGTAGCGCCTCGAAGATCGTGACTGCATGGCCCTTCTGGACAAGGTAGTAGGCGGCCGTAAGGCTGCCTGGTCCTGCCCCCACCATCGCAACTCTCTTCCCCGTCGAGGGCGCGACCGGGGGTGAGAACGGCCCCGGATGATCGATGTCCCAGTCCGCCGCGAACCGCTTCAGGAAATCAATGCAGACCGGTCCCTCCATGGCGTTCCTGCGGCACTCATCCTCGCACGGTCGGGTGCAGACGCGTCCGATCGACAGAGGGAATGGATTCACTTCCTTGACGAGCGCCGTCGCCTCACGGTACTTCTTGTTCGCGATGAGAGCAATGTACCCTTGGACGTCGACGCTTGCCGGACACGCCACCTGACATGGCGCGATGCAGTCGCCCCGGTGGTTCGACATTAGGAGTTCGAGCGCCATCCGTCGCACCGCACGCACGTCCTCAGTGTCCGTCCAGATCTTCATCCCCTCTGCCACTCGTGTTCCGCATGAGGGTACATACCGCTTCACGCCCTCCAGCTTGACCGCGCAGACCCAGCAGGACGTGAAAGGCTCGAGCTGTTCATCATGGCATAGTGTCGGTATCTCTATCCCGTTTCGCCTAGCAGCCTCAAGGATGGTAATACCGTGCTCTACCTGTACTTCCTTCCCATCAAGGGAGACAGTTACCAGTGCCACCTTGTTCCCTCTCTAATTCAGCCTCGCTCTCAAGATCTGTTGATTCGCCCTAGCGAACCATGATCGCGTCGAACTTGCATACCTGTCTGCACGCGTCGCAGCTCGTACAGAGATCCTGATCTATTGTGTGCGGCTGCTTTTTCTCGCCGCTCACCGCACCCACCGGACATGCTCTGGTGCACAGCGTACAGCCTACGCAATTCTCTGCAACAACTTCATAGGTCAGAAGCGCCTTGCACACGAGCGCCGGGCAGCGTTTCTCACGAATGTGTGCCTCGTACTCATTCCTGAAGTACTTGATAGTAGTAAGAACAGGGTTCGGCGCGCTCTGCCCTAGTCCACAGAGCGACGAACTCACGATTTTCTCGCCCAGCTCTTGCAGGAGTTCGATATCGCCTTCCCGTCCGTCTCCGGCACAAATGCGCTCAAGGATCTCCAGCATTCGCTTGGTGCCTACTCGACAGAACGTGCACTTGCCGCAGCTTTCGTTCTGGGTAAAGTTGAGAAAGAACCGCGCGATGTCCACCATGCAGGTCGAATCGTCCATGACAACCATTCCGCCCGAGCCCATGATAGCACCCGTTTTCGTCACGGACTCGTAATCGACCTTGATGTCAATGTGCTCCTCCGGAATGCAGCCACCGGATGGCCCACCGAGCTGAACGGCCTTGAACACCCGTCCCTCAGGTACACCACCGCCGATCTTGAAGATGATGTCTCTCAATCGAATGCCCATCGGGACTTCAACAAGTCCACCGCGAACGATCTTCCCGGCGAGCGCGAAGACCTTCGTTCCCTTGCTGGTCTCAGTACCGTGGCTCGCATACGCCGCGGCCCCATTTGTGATGATCCAGGCGATGTTCGCATACGTTTCGACGTTGTTGATGTTGGTCGGCTTGCCCCAGAGCCCTTCGACAGCGGGATACGGCGGCCGCAACTTCGGCATCCCCCTCTTGCCCTCGATGGATGCGATGAGAGCCGTCTCCTCGCCACAGACGAAAGCTCCGGCGCCTTCCTTGATCTTCACTGTAAATCCAAATCCGGATCCCAGAATGTCGCTTCCGAGAAATCCTCGCTCCGTGGCATCGGCAATAGCTATCTCAAGGCGCTTGATGGCGAGAGGGTATTCCGCGCGGACGTAGAAGTAGCCCTCGTTGGCTCCGATTGCGAACGCAGAGATCGCGAGGCCTTCTAGAACCGAATGGGGGTCGCCCTCAAGAATGCTCCTGTCCATGAAGGCGCCGGGATCTCCCTCGTCGGCGTTGACTATGACGTACTTGGTGTCTCCCGGTTGCTGCTTGGCCAGACCCCACTTCACGCCGGTCGGAAAACCGGCTCCGCCGCGCCCCCTCAGACCGGAGTCCTTGATTACCGATATGATGTCGCCGGGCGACATGGACTTGAGCACGGTCGCGAGAGCATCATAGCCGCCCGCATCTATGTAGTCATCGATCGATTCAGGATCGATCAAACCTGCGTTCCTGAGGACTATCCGCTCCTGTGGCGCCAAGTAGGCATCATCCGGAAACTCCCGACCGTCGGCGTGGATCAACCACTCTTCGATCGGCTTTCCGCCCACCACGTGTTCAGCAATGATGCGGTCGACGCGTTCGGTGGTGACGCCGCCGTACGTCGTCTTCCCCAACCCGGGAACAACTACATCCACGAGCGGTTCCCTGTAGCACATCCCAACACAGCCCGTGCGCTTGAGCTCGACATCGATCCCCTGGCCACGGAGCCTTTCCCGGAAGGTCTCAAACACATCCCGAGCTCCGGCGGCAATCCCACAGCTGGAGAGGCCGACCGTTATCTCAGCAACCACGCCCGAAGTAGCCATCTTGTCCCTTTCCAGATACCCTTCACAGGGTGTTCCGCAATGGGTTCGCTCTGATTCCGTGCTCGGCCACACGCAATCGACCGCCGCCCAGGCCTTATTTTCCGTACTCCCGGACGATCTTCCGTGCCTCGGCGGGAGTCAGGCGGCCGTATGTATCGTCCGCGATCATGATCACAGGGGCAAGGCTGCAACAACCGATGCACGCCACAGACTCCACGGTGAACATCCCGTCCTCGGTGGTATTCCCATCCTCGACGTTCAGCTCATCACAGATGGCGTCACTGATCGCGACCGCCCCCTGCACGTGGCAGGCCGTACCGTGGCAAACTCTCACGATGTACTTCCCGACAGGATTGAACCTGAACTGCGAATAGAAACTGGCCACTCCGTAGACGTGGGACGAAGGCACACCCAGAGAGTGCCCTATTCTCCGAATCACCTCAATAGGCAGGTAACCGATTCTGGACTGAACCTGCTGCAACACGGGAATCACACTTCCCGGCGCATCCACATACTTCCCGGCTATCTCATCGACGGTCGCCAGGTACTCCTTCATTGTCTCCGCCTGAACAATCGCCTTCTCCATCGTTCCTCCGGATAGCTCGGTAGCTCCGCCCATTGCGAACATCACCTATCCAACCAGTGTACGAGGGCAATCGCCGAAATGGAAGGCTGATTCGTGTTTCACGCGCGCCGGCGCGTCGGAAGCGTGCACCGCGTTCTCCGTCATGCTCTTGCCGTACTTGCCCCTGATGCTCGAGGGCTCCGCCTTGGCCGGATCGGTGGCTCCGATAAACGTCCGGAGTGCCGTGACCGCGTTGGGCGCTTCCAGCATGACGCCGACCGTCATTCCCGATGTAACAAACTCGACGAGAGTTCCAAAGAACGGTCTGTCCACATGCACGTCATAGAACACGTGAGCTTCTTCGACAGACAGTTTTCGTGATGCAAGGCCTACGATACGGAAACCCCCTTGCTCGAGCGCGGTGAGAATCTCTCCCGTGAGACCATCACGAACGGCCCGCGGCTTCACCATGAGGAATGTCCTGTCCATCAGCTCACCTCTCCCACCGCCCGCCTGGCGGCTTCCCGCCCGACAGCCAGCGCCTTCTTGTTTGCCTCCTCGGTACCGCTCGGCACCCGCGCCAGTACCGTCTTCTCAAGGCTGTCCCACTCCACGACCTTCGAAAGCTCGACGATCGCGCCGAGTGCAACCACGTTGGCAAAGAGCGCTCTCCCGCACTGCTCGATGGCGAGAAGTGTGAACGGAATCCCGATGACGGAGTCCCGGCCGGGTCTGTCAACGAGGTACGAGTCTACAACAAAGAGCCCGTCCTCCTTGAGGGAATGTCTGTATTCATCCGCGGACACTTGCGTCATGGCGACAAGCACGTCAACGCTGGTCGCCTTTGGATAGTCGATATCATCGGTTGAGATGACGATATCTGTCTTGCTCTTTCCGCCTCTTGCCTCAGGACCGTAGCTCTGCGTCTGTACGGTGTTCTTGCCACCGTAGACTGATGCCGCCTCCGCAAGGAGCTTGCCGGCCAGCATCAATCCCTGACCGCCCGAACCTGAAAGACGTATCTCGAATCTGCCTGAACTTTTCGTCACTTGCGAATCCTCGCATTGGTGTCGCCGCGCTCCGGCGGTGACCGTCCCTCGAGATGCACCAGCTACTCAATCTTCGCCTTGAGCCTGTCGCCCAGTTGCCTGTAGCTCTCCATCATCGCCCTGCGCTTCAGGTTGACGGCAGAGGAATCCGCCGCCAGCTCTTCGGCGAGCTTGTCATAGACCTCGATGAACTCGGGCTGGTCCCTCTCAACATGAATGCCGCGGATGAACTTGCCTTCGAGTTCCTCGGCGGACATCTCGCCGGCCTGCTTCACCGTGACCGCGCTCTCCTTCATCCACTTGAACATGTCGACCGGACCGGAGAATTTGTTGAGCCTGCCGTAGCTCGTGTAGCAGTTGGTGACGACCTCGACGACAGAGAACCCACGGTGTCGGATGGCACGTTCAAGGAGCTTGTCCAGCTCGCGCACGTGGTAGACCGATGTGCGTGCGACGAATGTCGCTCCGGCTCCGGTCGCGAGGGAGACGATGTCGAACTCGTACTCGACATTACCGTAGGGAGCGGTCGTTCCTCGCTTGCCGTGAGGCGTGGTGGGCGAGTACTGCCCGCCCGTCATCCCGTAGATCTGATTGTTCACCACGACGGCGGTGATATCGATATTGCGCCGGCAGGCGTGGATGAAGTGGTTGCCCCCGATCGCCACAGAGTCACCGTCGCCCATTGCTGTGACAACCGTGAGTTCAGGATTGGCAAGCTTCACACCCGTGGCAAATCCAAGCGCTCTGCCGTGCGTCGTGTGTAGAGTGTTGGTATCAATGTAGGTGGGAAGTCGCCCAGTGCACCCGATACCGGAGATTGTCGCTGTCTTGTTCTTGTCGAGGCCCATCCCGGACATCACCCTCGTGAGGCTGCTCATCACGACCCCGAGACCACACCCTGCACACCATACGGTCGGCAGCTTCTTGTGAGGCTTGAGATAGGTCCTCGCACGTTCTATGGCCTGGCTCATGACGCTATCTCCTCCAGAACAAAGTCTGTGATCTGGTCGGGCTCAAACAGGTGCCCGTCAACTCGCCCAAAGTGTCGGACCGGAACAGCGCCAGCCACCGCACGTTCCACTTCTGTCACAAGCTGCCCCAGATTCATCTCGGGAACGATGATACTGCGAAGCTGGGGAGCGAGTTCCCTGAGCCTCTTGCCTGAGAACGGCCAGATGGTCTTCACACGCAGGAGCCCGGCCTTCACGCCGCGCTCCCTCAGAGTCCTCACCGAGGCCTTCGCGACGCGTGCTGAAGAACCGTATGAGAAGAGCAGCACCTCGCAGTCATCGGTCATCGTTTCCTCGTTCATGGCCAGATCGTCCGCCTTGAGTTCGATCTTGTCCACGATGCCGCGGATCTTCTTGTCCACTTCCTCAGGCACCATTGTCGGGAAGCCGCGCTCGTCGTGAGTGAGACCCGTCACATGGAAGCGATGCGGCCCACCGAAATGAGCCATCGGAGGAACGCCACTGCACCCACCGCAGAACGGCTGGTAGTCCTCCTGTTCATCGCTCGGAAGCGGCCGCGCATGCACTCTGTACGCCCCCTGGGCTGGAACCTCAACGCTCTCACGCATGTGACCGATCACTTCGTCCAGGAGAAGCACCACGGGGGTGCGGAACTGTTCCGACAGACTCACGCAACATGCCGTAAGCTCGATGCACTCGAGGACCGTCGCCGGCGCCAGCGCGATGATGGCATGGTCGCCGTGCGTTCCCCAACGCGCTTGCATGACATCCCCCTGCGCCGGCTGCGTAGGCAGACCGGTGGAGGGACCTGCACGCTGAACGTTCACAATGACACAAGGAATCTCGGCGAGACAGGCTAATCCCAGGTTCTCCTGCATGAGCGAGAAACCGGGGCCGCTTGTAGCGATCATCGATCTCGCACCGGCCAGCGATGCGCCGATTATGGCTGCCATCGAGGCAATCTCATCCTCCATCTGGATGAAGCGCCCGCCAATCAGTGGAAGGTGCTTTGCCATGAACTCTGCGATTTCGGACGACGGAGTGATGGGATAACCGGCGAAAAAATTGACGCCGGCAGCAACAGCCCCCACAGAGCAGGCTTCGTTCCCCTGCATCACCCAGATCGATCTCTCTTTGCTCCCTGACATGATTAGTGAACCCCCGGACTCTGTAGTCCGTTAGCCGCCCTTGTTAGGAACCGTTCTTCTTCGCACGCTCTTTGTAGATCGTGATCGCCATATCCGGACAGAGCATCTCGCAGAGATTGCAGGCAATGCACTTCTCCGGATGCTCCACAACCGGATAACCGGTCTTGTCTGCCCTGAAAACCTTTGTGGGACAGAACTCTATGCAGATACCGCAAGCCTTGCACCAAGCCTTGTAGATGAAAATGTCCTGATCTGGATGCTCTTCGCGCGACGGGTAGTTCCATCGCCTGTCGTTCGCGGCCGAGGCCGCCTGCTTCTCCATGCTACCTCCCAAGCGCAGTCTTCAGAAGACCGGGTATCTCACTCGGACGGTCGGCCACGGGCACGCCCGCCGCCGCCAGCGCTTCCATCTTCTCTTGAGCCGTCCCCTTGCCACCAGCGATAATGGCCCCCGCGTGCCCCATTCTCTTTCCTGGGGGCGCCGTTCTGCCTGCGATGAAACTCACGACCGGCTTCGTCATCCTGGCCCTGATGAACTCCGCCGCCTGCTCTTCGTCCGTCCCGCCGATCTCCCCTATCAGCACGACAGCTTCCGTCTCGTTATCCTTCTCGAACGCTTCGAGCGTGTCGATGAAGCTGGTTCCGATTATCGGATCGCCACCGATCCCAATGACGCTCGACTGACCCATCCCGGAGCGACGCAGACAATCCACCACCTCGTAGGTCAGCGTTCCACTCCTCGAAACGACACCTATGCCGCCCTGAGAATGGATGAAACCAGGCATGATGCCGAGCTTCGATTTCCCGGGGCTTATGATACCGGGACAGTTAGGCCCGATCATGCGGACATCAAGTTCCTTCGTCCGCTTGTAGATCTTCGCCACATCGAGAGTAGGCACACCCTCGGAGACAAAGACAACGAGTTTTGCGCCGGATTCGACCGCTTCCATCGCGGCACCTGCCGCAAACTTCGCGGGGACGAAAACGATGGTTGCATTGGCTTCCGTTGTGTTGACGGCTTCCCCCACGGTATTGAAAATGGGGATACCATCCATCTCCTGCCCACCCTTGCCTGGCGTGACGCCTGACACGACATTCGTCCCGTACTCCACCATGGCACGGGTGTGAAACGAGCCGTCGCGGCCGGTGATTCCCTGGACGCAGACTCGTGTGGTTTCATCCAGAAAAATACTCACGCCTGCCTCCTCGCCAGCTCGACCGCCTTCTCGACGGCTTCATCCATTGTCTCTGCAGACTCCAGCTCGTGCTCAGCAAGGATCCGCATGGCGTTTTCCGCGTTCGTCCCCGTCAGCCTGACAACGAGCGGCAACCCCACGGGGCGTTCCCTGAGCGCAGCCACGAGTCCCCTTGCAACATCGTCACAACGGGTGATTCCCCCAAAGATATTGAGGAGGATCGACTTGACGTTCGGATCGCCAGTGATTATGTCGATGGCGGTCTGCATCTTCTCCGGGCTCGAGCTTCCACCTATATCGAGGAAGTTGGCAGGCTCACCACCGTAGTACTTGATGACATCCATGGTGGTCATGGCCAGGCCGGCCCCGTTCACGATGCAGCCAACGTCACCTTCAAGCTTGATGTACGAGAGGCCCATCTCCCGCGCACGCCTCAGTTCGTCGGTCTCGCTGGAGGGATCGCGCATGGCCTCGATATCGGGATGACGGAAGAGCGCGTTGTCATCGATGTTGATCTTTGCATCGACTGCCCAGACCTGTTCGTCCGGTGTGACCACCAGCGGATTTATCTCCGCGAGCGATGCATCGCTTCCAATGAAAGCCTCGTACAGTTTCTCAACAACGACTGCGATGTCACGTGCCACATGAGGTCTCGTATCGAGTTTCTCTGCAAGCTCTTGTGCATCGGCCAGCGAGAGCCCGTCCTCCGGATCGACCGGGTGCTTGTGGATCCTTTCGGGGGTCGTAGCTGCGACCTCCTCGATATCCACTCCACCAGCGACGCTCACCATGTAGACCGGCCTCTTGGAGGCGCGGTCGACGACGATTCCGACGTAGTACTCGCGATCGATATCGACGGCGTCCGCCACCATCACCTTCTCGACCTTGAGGCCCTTGATGTCCATCCCCAGTATGGCCGATGCGTGCGCCTCTGCCTCGCCCGGAGTCTGCGCCAACTTGACACCACCTGCCTTGCCGCGACCTCCCACATGCACCTGAGCTTTGACGACGACCATGCTGCCAATCCCCTCGGCAACGCGGCGCGCGTCACTGGAATCGTCCACGACCTCAAAATGAGGAATCGGGACCCCATATCCGCTCAGGATCTCCCTCGCCTGGTACTCATGGATCTTCAAGTGATCCCCCCATGGTTGCTGCGGTTCCAGGGATCCGCCCCAGCCCGGTCTACCGGGCGAGAGCGGCCGGACATCACAGGAACTTCTTCAGAACGTCCACGAGCGTGGGACTACCCTTGACATCCAGGTCGTACATGACTCGCACGCTCGGCTTCTCTATAGTAATAACTCTCCTGAGGTCGATCGGCGTGCCCACAACAACGTAGTCACAATCGACCGCGTTCACCGTCTTCTCGAGGTCAGCCACCTGCTCACCACTGTAGCCGGCCGCAGGCAGAAGCGCCCCAATGCCCGGGTACTTCTTGTACATCTCCTTGATCTTACCAACGGCCTTGTCGCGCGCGTCAACAAGGATCGCACCGGCACGCACGGCAGCCACAGTGCCGGCCCCGATCGTCATGCCACCGTGAGTCAGTGTGGGACCATCCTCTACGACCAGTACACGCTTGCCCTTGAGATCAACGTCCTCTTCGAAGACTACGGGTGAGTCGGCGTGCATGATCAGAGCTTCCGGGTTCACCGACTCGATATTGAGAACAAGCCGGTCTATCTCCGCCTGCTCCGCAGAGTCTTCCTTATTAATGATGACTATGTCGGCCATCCGGAGGTTCTGCTCTCCCGGATAGTACGTGAGCTCATGACCGACGCGATGCGGGTCGGCCACCACGATGTAGAGATCGGCTTCGTAGAAGGACGCATCGTTGTTGCCGCCGTCCCACAGGACGATGTCCGCTTCCTTCTCAGCCTCTTCCAGGATGCGTCCGTAGTCGACTCCTGCGAAGACGACGTTTCCACGGTCGATATGAGGCTCGTACTCTTCCATCTCCTCGATCGTGCACTTGTGTTTAGCCATATCGTCGTAACTGCCGAACCTCTGCCAGATCTGCTTCGTCAGATCGCCGTACGGCATCGGGTGTCTGATAGCAACGACCTTCTTCCCGGCCTCGGTCAGAATCTCCGCAACGCGCCGCGTTGTCTGGCTCTTTCCACATCCAGTCCGGGTCGCACATATGGCTATCACCGGCTTCCGGGATTTGAGCATCGTCTCGCGCGCACCGAGGAGCACGAAATTGGCTCCGAGGGCGTTCACCTGCGACGCTTTATGCATCACGTACTCGTGTGGCACGTCGCTGTACGCGAAGACGACATCATCAACGTTGAGTTCCCTGATCAGGCGTGGAAGTTCCTCCTCCGCATGAATCGGGATGCCATCCGGGTAGAGCTTGCCTGCGAGTTCTGTCGGATACGCCCGACCGTCTATATCGGGAATCTGAGTTGCTGTGAACGCCACAACCTCGAATCTCTCACGGTCACGATAAACCAGATTGAAGTTGTGGAAATCCCTCCCCGCCGCACCCATGATAATGACACGTCGCCTCTCCATCAAACATCTCCTTGACTTCCTCATGAACTACCATCGCGTCACCTTGAGGCCGCGACGCACCCGGCCTATCGCACATGAATCCCCCATGCCCCGCATTCACTTGAACACGGTCACCTGGGGGATCCCAAACATCAGATGGACCAGGTGGATGTCGTTCCACCGGTCCGCCGGCAGCCAAGAATGCGACTGCCGAACAACGGTACAAGTGTACTCTATTTGTACAGGATAGTCTAGCTGCGAATGGTGCATTCACGCCTTTTCTAGCTACCTGATCTGGCCCCAAGAATCCTGTCGACGATGGAGCGCGTCGAGCGACCTTCCAACGCTTCGAGCGCAACGACTCTTCCTCCATGCTCTTCCACCAGATCAGCCCCGACTATATTGTCCTTGGAATAGCCGGCGCCTTTGACCAGCACATCCGGCACGATCGCCGCGATGAACTCCTGCGGAGTGTCCTCATCGAAGAGGCAGACGTAGTCGACGGACCTGAGCGCCGCAAGCACATGCGCCCGGTCATCCTCCGGAACTATCGGTCTTGTCTCGCCCTTGAGTGCGCGGACCGATCTGTCGGTATTGAGACCGACAACAAGAATATCACCCAGCGATTTCGCTCGCGAGAGGTAGTCCGTATGGCCACGATGGATTATGTCGAAACAGCCGTTTGTGAAGACGACGATTCTTCCCGCTGCACGAGCCTCATCACGGATCCGTATGAGTTCATCACGTGACACAACCTCACCCACGCCTATTCCCCTCCAGTCTCTTCGAACGACCGGGCTATCTCCTCGATCGTCACCGACGCGGTGCCGATCTCTCTTATCACCAAGCCTGCAGCATGATTGGCCACGACAGCCGCCTCGACCATCGTTGCGCCGGCCGCAAGCGCCACAGCCAATACACCCACGACTGTGTCTCCGGCCCCCGTCACGTCGAACACTTCTCTCGCCACGGTCGGGAGATGGATATGCTCGCTCTCCTTCATGAAAAGCGACATGCCATCCTCGCCCCTTGTGATGATCACGCACTCAGCGCCGAGCTTCTTCCGGAGCTCCCAGCCTGCTTTCAGCAGGTCGTCTTCGCTGTGTATCCCGAATCCCACAGCGCCCGCCGCCTCCTTCTGATTCGGCGTGATGGCAGTGACGCCCGTGTACCTCCCGAAGTGCGATTCCTTTGGATCAACGCAGGCGAGTTTCCCTTCCTCGTGCACCTGTTCCAACACCGCCGCGAGGGTTCGTTCACTCACCACACCCTTGCCATAATCAGAGATGACCAGCACGTCTGCAGATTTGACAGTCTCCGTGATCAGTTCAACAAGCCGTGCTTCGGTGTCTGCACCGAAAGGCCGAACGTCTTCTCTGTCGGCTCTGACGACCTGCTGGCTGTGAGCGATGATCCGTGTCTTTGTTGTGGTAGGCCGGTCATCCACCTCGAGGATCTTCGAGATATCGACACCTCGCTCCGTGAGAAGCGACGTCAGCAGCCGGGCGTGCTCGTCACGACCGATGACGCCGACGACAATGGCCGATGCCCCGAGTGACGCCACATTCTCAGCGACGTTGGCCGCCCCGCCAAACCGAACGGTCTCCCTGGTAACTTCCACCACCGGAACTGGAGCCTCCGGTGAGATGCGGTTGACATTCCCCCAGACGTAGCGGTCCAGCATCATGTCACCAAGAATCGCGATCCTGCATTCTCCAAAACGATCGAGAAGTTCGCCCAGCCTCTCCCTCGTCACGTGTCTCGAGTCCACGAACGACCTCCATCAGCTCGTATCGGTGTAAAGGACAACGCGCCGCAGCCGCCACGACGCGGCAGACAGGATGCTAAGTCAGTCCAATCGACAAGTCAAGGCCGCCCGACAAAAGCTACGGTCGGCTCCTCACGGAGCCGACCGCCTCGTCTTATCTCATGTCAGTCTGAACCGGCCTTACGTGAGTTTCACCCTCTCGATCGTCCGTCTCCTCCTCGGCTTCCTCTTTGGATGCTCGGGAACCAGGAGATCCGGATACGCATTGTGAAGAGCCTGGATCGACGAACCGGAGAAACACCCGGTCAGCATACCACCAAGCCCATACTCCCTGAAAAGGTGATATGTCACGTCCTGGAAAACACGCTCCGGCGGAACGCCGAGCATGTCCTCGACCAGCCACCTCGTGGCCCGCCGCGCGTTACCAAGTCCAGTATCGCCCTGCCAGAAATTCTTCGGGACATTTCTGAACTCCCAAGGATGAAAACGTCCGGGATAGGCATTCTCAATCGCGCGGAAGAAGGAGCCTCTGAAGCAGACCGACAACATGCCTCTCAGATTGTACTTCCCGAACGTAGTCGCTGAGATTCGCTGGGGAATTTCAGCTACCACGCAGCCCTCCTTCTCCTCGATCATCCAGCGGGTAGCTTCAGCTGCCAGCTTGAAGCGATCGGGACCTTGCCACATACCTTTCACATTGAACTGCCACTTGTGGAATCGCTTAGGATATGCGTTGTCGATCACTTTGTACGGTGACCACTCGAAGCAACTCCCAAGCATCCACGTCAAGCCATTCTCGTAGAACAGCTTCTTGTGAATGGCGCGCGGTATTTCGTCGACACCAATGCCAAGCTTCTCCTCGAGAAGGTAGCGTGTGATTATCCCGGCCCTCACACGGCCCACCGCCCCTTCGAAGAAGTTGTTCGGGAAACGCCTCCGCTGTTTGGTAGAGACGTCCTCATAGACCTGGATCACCTCGGCGCGGTCCAACTCAGGCGCCGCTACTCCGGAATCCAGCCTTTTCAGCTCCGCAACCATAGCTCCTCCACTCTACAGTTCGGACAACTGTCAAAGCTGTCGAATAAGATCGCTGGATGCTCGTTGCCCACCAACACAAATCTCACCACGTGTCATTTATACATGCCCACAATATCACCTCACTCAAAACCTGTCAAGAGGATTATTCGCCAAAGCTTACTCCGACACGGTTTCCCCTTCGACCGGAGCGCCAAGCCACCCATCCTCCGCCACAGACTCGAGCGGACCAACCGACCAATGTGGCACAGTGATTGCTGAAGCCCGGTCCAAAAAGCGCTTGACATATCGTCAGTTCGCCCCTATCTTGACCGAAAATCCGGATTGACCGCTGTGGAGTTGCACGGCATGCGGAGAGGCTTAGCCATTGGCGGAGCAGAAGAAGATCAACATCGAGCTGAGAGATGAGGAGGCTGAAGGCGTCTATGCGAACTTCGCAGTGATCACTCACTCCCCTGCGGAGTTTGTCGTCGACTTCATCAGAGTTCTTCCCGGCACAAAGAAGAGTAGAGTGCACGCGCGAGTCGTGATGGCGCCTCAGAATATTAAGGCATTCGCTCACGCCCTCGCCGGCAATATCAGCAAGTATGAAGAGAAGCACGGAGAGATCAAGTCTGTATCTAATGAACAACAGGACAAGCAGATAGGGTTCCAGTAGGATTCCGGACAAGAACGATACGAAGGAGGTTCATAAGGAGGTACTTGTGGTGCTCCACGCCGGTCCAGGGAACCGGTTGCGGATTGCTGGAAATGGGTCTTTCTACGGTGCACTGGGGACGGTTTCAGGTCCCCGCGAATCCGGAGGGAGGTGCAAATAGGGAGAGAACCAAGCTGGTCTGACCCATGAATGCGGTCTGACTGATGAAGTTCCTCTCCATGGAGAGGTAATCAATTTCTTCAAGTTCCAGGGGGTTTGGCTATGAGACGCAGTATTCTTTCAGTAGCAATGATCGTGTTCGTCGTGGGGCTGGCTGCCACGGCCGGCGCGTACGATGTCCTGTACTTCAACGACTCCCCGATGACGCATGATGTCGGCTCGTTCGGCATCGGCGCCGGCGTTGTCTACTTCTCGCATACCGGCGTATATGACGTCGACGGCGAAAAATTTGATTTCGAGGGTGACACAGCCGTGACCGAGATGTATGTCCCGATCGACATCTACTACAGCGTCATGGACCAGCTCGAGCTCGGCATCAAGCCCGGGTTCCAGATGAACAGCGCGACGAGCTTCACCGGCGACGAATTCGACGCGAGCGGCATCACGGACACGTGGATCGACGCCAAGTACATGATCATGATGGACCCGATGGTCACAGCCCGCGTTGGTCTCAAGCTCGCGACAGGCGACGATGAGGGTGACGAGGACAACGGTCCGACCGGTACAGGTCAGATGGACATCGACGCTGCCGTTCTCTTCGGCATGCCTGCCGGCCCGGGACAGCTCGGTGGCCAGCTCGGCTACCGTATGGGCATGGAGCATGAGAGTGGTTGGGCGCCCGGCGGGAAGATCCTGTTCCTTGTCGACTACCTCTATCCGCTCAGCGACGTCATGGATCTCAAGATCGCGGCCGATGGCTACTTCGGTAGCGACGCCACGTTCGAGGGTGACAGCATTGACGACTCAGCCAGCAACCTTGTCGAGATCAACCCCGGCATCGTCTATGGGATGGACAACGGCATCGACGTTGGCTTCGACGTTTTCTACGTCCTCATGGGCGCCAACGAAGCTGCGAAGTGGGGCGCGGGTCTCTGTTGCGCTTGGGGCACTGAGTAGCAGTCCACTTGCGGAATTCCAGATAGCTGAAACGGGGGGGCCAACTTGGGCCCCCCCGTTTTCCTTTTGTTGTCCCTCAGAGCCGGTATGGCCTGCACGCACAGAGCCCCACCTACTCACCGGGCGGTCGCGTCTTCCACCGCCTGTGCATCCAGAAATACTGATCCGGATCGCTCCGTATGAACGCCTCGAACTCGCGTGTGTAGGCCTGAGTGTAATACCGCGCGGCTTCATCTGAATCGTTTCCGTCCAGAGGCGGCTCGACGGCCGGACTGATGACGATTTCGTGGTGGCCGCCTCCGCGTCCGACAACCGTGCCTGGCAGAAGGGCTGCTCCTGTCGCTGCAGCGAGCCGGCCGGAACCGTAGGGCGTAGACGCCTGCCGCCCGAAAAACTCGACGAAAGTGCCGCGCCTGCCAGCATCCTGATCCGACAGCATCATAACAACCCTGTTGTCGCGAACCGCCCGAAAGATACCTCTGAGGCTCCCGGTCACAGGCACGATCTCCCCACCAAACCTCGCCCTCATCATATTCATGAGGCCATCAACGAGTATGTTGTGCTGCTCACCAACAAGGAATGTCATCGGATAGCCCATCATCGGCAGCGTTGCCATGTACTCCCAATTGCCCAGGTGACCGGCTACGAGAATCGCTCCCTTTCCCTTCCCCAGCGCACGATCAAGATGCTCGGCGCCTGTGAGCGACACCATCTCTTTGACCCGCCGGGGAGTCAGACGCGGAAAGCGCGCGAACTCGAATGTCATTCTCCCGAAGTTCCTATACGACTCCCTGGCTATCCGGACCAACTCTTCCTCGTTCAGTTCCTCCCCCAGCGCCCCCCTGAGATGGTCCATCGTAACATCACGCCTGATATGCAGCGGGGAAAAGGCGAAACCACCAAGAAACGCCCCTGTCTCGCGAGAGAAGGCGGCGGGGCTCGCGCATATGAGCGCCTGAAACACCCGCGCAGCGCAGTACTCCATCCGATGACTGAGGGTGGTCTTCCTTCTTCGGGCCACTGAGATCCCTCCTCACATGAGCGACGCACCCGTTGTCAGAAACGGCACCCGCTCGAATCATGCTCGCTGCCATCTCGGATGAATGCCCCGCTCAAGCGAATTTGCGCGCCAGCCATGATAGCTTCACACGAACTGCCTCGTGCGGGCAGACCTCGTGGCAGCAGAGGCACTCCACGCACTTCTTCCGATCGACCACGGGGCCGGTCTCCGTCATCAGTATCGCATCAACTGGACAGCTGCGCACACAGAGAGCGCACGCTTCGGCCCTGCAACCCCACTCTGTCGACATCTCCGGATATATCCAGATCCACGGCTTAAGCGCCCGTATCAGAAAACCCGGGATGTAGTTCAGTACTCCGGCTGACGGCAAAACGAATCCCTCAGTATCGAACGACTCGGGTGGATCTCCAAGGATGTCTATCCTGCGCCTGTCGGCAATGCCCAACCCCTTCTCGCCCCCTCGTCTGATCATGTGGACTTGACCGTCCTTGATCCCCATCATGCCGGCCAGAATCGTGTCGATGGCAACAGCATCGGTCCCTGCAATGATGGCTCCTACAGCGCGCGGCTTTCCACCTGACGGCCCATCGCCCTCCATAGCAACCACGGCATCGACCACATTGAGCGCCGGTGTGACAAGGGAGAATACGTCGACGAGATGATGACTGAAGGGTTTCGGTCTTGGTGCAAGGTTGTGCATGCGCCCCTTCGCAAATCCGGGGATCGAACCGAACATATTCTTTATGCAACCGGTGAACAGCGTCAAGACGTGCGTCTTCATCTTAGGAACATTTATGACCACATCCGCTTCCAGAACGGGACGCGCTATCATGTACGATCTCAGTTCGCCTTTGACCGACTCCGCGCCCGCCTTCTCGAAGTTCACGAGCTCCACTCCCATGCTCAGAGAGAGCTCGAGCAGCCCCGTGTTCCTCCACACACGCTCTACACCCCTTACGGCTCCGCCGGGACTATCCCCTATGCGCGGCTCGACACCGGCCTCACGCACGAGTTCAGTGAGTGCCTGGATGACGGTCGGATGTGTCGTGATAGCTCTCTCCGGCTCCTTCGCCGAGAGCATGTTGGGTTTGAGAAGGAGCGTCTGTCCCCTCGTCACAAACGCCGACATCCCCCCGAGCAGGTCTACGACCTGCCTCACAGCTGCTCGCACCTCATCGAGATCGTAACTCTCGCATCGTGCGATCGCCACCGTTGCCCTGCCGTTCGCGTTCACCACCACCATCTCCTCGTCACCGGGTGGCGGCTTTCACACCACCGGTATCTCGCCCGTGTGCGACGGCCTTCTCACTGCCGCTATCCTGTTCTCGTGTAGAGGCCTCCGGGCCACGTCTTTGCGAGGCCCCTCAGTTCGAGTTCCATCAATGCTGCCAGCACCTCCTCAAGCGGCGCGCCCAACTTCCCCGCCAGAACTTCCGGCTGCACGGGAGTGAGCGATAACAACCCTACTAGTCCACTAATGCAGGTTTCACCACTCTCCACCAAGGCCGGCTGGATCCCATCCGCAGGAGCCGCACCGCCGGCGCCGGCACGCGCCGTCCCGGCAGCAGAGCATCCACGACGCGCAAACACAGTCTTCTTGATGGGGAACTTCCCCCACGAACTCTCCAGTTCAACAAGAACGTCATCTATCGATTCAACGAGCTTGGCCCCTGCCTTTATGAGTGAATGGGGACCGCGCGTTGTTATCTCTTCAACCGGGCCAGGCACCGCGAACACCTCGCGGCCCTGCTCTAGAGCGCGCGCAGCCGTTATGAGAGCGCCACTTCGCTCACCGGCTTCAACGACTATGATGCCCATCGAGAGTCCCGCGATGATGCGGTTGCGCTGAGGAAAGGACCCCGGCCTCGGATCCTGTCCGTATGGGAATTCGGAGGCCACGATTCCCCGCCTTGCGATCTCCTCGCAGAGTCCAGCGTTCTCGGGTGGATAGATGCGATCCAACCCCGAACCGAGAACGGCGATTGTCGTGCCACCTGCATTGAGCGCACCTTCGTGCGCCGCAGTGTCTATCCCTCGCGCGAGGCCACTGACTACGCTGATTCCGTGCGAAACCAGTTCTCGAGCCAGCCGTCCCGCATGGATCAGGCCCCGGGGCGTGGCTCGCCTTGTTCCTACTATCGCAACAGCCGGCATTGCGGATTCAAGCTCAAGCCCGCGCACGAAGAGACCGACGGGAGGCGCATGAATTCCAGCAAGGAGCTCTGGATAGTCGCGAGTTCCGGCCACTGCGAACCGCGCTCCGCGAGCGTCTGTCCTGTCGAGCTGTGCTCGATGTTCCCGCCGGCCAGCGCTGTCTCCTATCGCGCGCAAGGCCCCGTCGGGACATCGCACCGCTGCTGCAACTATTGATGTGAAAGAACCGAAACGCGTCCTGAGCTGCGCCGCCGTCACAGGCCCCACTCCGTCCGCCAGAAGAACTGCCATAGCAGCTTCCCGCTCATCCACCCGACCACCCCCCATCCCAGTGAACGTGTTCCTCCAGCAGGAGGAACCTACTCCGCCGACCTGTCGGCTTCATCAAGAAGGGCACGCATCATACCCTTGAGCTTTTTTAACCCCACATTCGTTGCGGATGAGATCTCGACGATCTTCTCGCCCCCGAACGTTACATCTCCAGATTTCACCCCTGATCCGAGGTCCATCTTCGTCAGAGCCACAATGCGAGGCTTCTCGGAGACGCCGAAACCGTAGCTCTCAAGCTCATGGAGCAAGGTACGATAGGAAACCTCGGGATCAGGATCACTGGAGTCCACAAGCACAACCAGGACTCGCGTACGTTCGATGTGGCGCAGGAACCTGTAGCCGAGCCCCTTTCCCTGATGAGCGCCTTCGATGAGACCGGGAAGATCGGCCACGACGAAGCTTCGATCGATATCGAACGGCACAAGTCCAAGAACGGGGCTCAAGGTCGTGAACGGGAAACTCCCTATCTTTGGTCGAGCGGCCGAGATCGTGGAGAGAAGAGTCGACTTGCCCGCGTTCGGAAGCCCAACCAACCCGACGTCCGCAACGAGCTTGAGTTCCAGCTCTATCAGCCGTTCCTCACCAGGACGTCCTTCCTCACATCTTGTCGGAGCCCGATTGGTGGATGTAGCAAATCTGGCGTTTCCTCTGCCGCCGCGACCTCCGGCAGCAACAACGAAGTTCTTCCCCACCTCATCCAAGTCGGCCAGGATGTCGCCGGTGTCCAGATCCTTGATAATAGTTCCGACCGGGACCTTGAGAAGAACGCTCTCTCCTCTCCTGCCCGTCTTGCGCGACCCGAGACCGTGATGTCCTCGCTCAGCTTTGACCTCTCTTCTGTATCTGAAGTCAAGAAGCGTCGAGTGGCCGCTGGACGCCTCGATGTTCACGCTGCCCCCCTTGCCCCCATCTCCACCGTTAGGGCCACCAAAGGGCACGAACTTCTCCCGCCGGAAACTCCTGCAGCCGTTCCCTCCGTCTCCTGCTTTCACGCGTATCTTGGCTGTGTCGATCAGCATCCAGGTACTCCTATGCCCCAACGGATGGTGCTTTGAGACCGTCCCACCACGGGTTCGGTCTGCTGGACAGTATCTTGTCCGGATTCAGGAGGGCCGAGGGATCAAGCGCGCGCTTGACTGCTGCGGTGACGCCCAGAGCCGCTTCGTCCAACTCCTCCGCCAAGTGCTCCGCCTTGGTTATCCCGATACCGTGTTCGCCGCTCAAGGTCCCACCCAGCTCAAGTGCGGCACTGAACAGCGCAGATACCGCCTGTCGCGCGCGGACCATATGTAGTTGGTTGGCGCGATCGAGCATTATGTTCACATGCAGGTTGCCGTCTCCAGCGTGACCGAATGCCAGGATCGGCAGATCGACCTCCGCGGAAATGCGGCGCATCTCCGCGATGAACACTGGAATCCGGCTTCTCGGAACAGCTATGTCCTCATTGATCTTGCCGGTGCCGAGTCTGGCAAGAGATGCCGAGATGGAACGTCTGATCTCCCAGATCTCATCCCGTTCGTTCTCATCGGACGCGGCTCTACACCCCGTTGCCCCGCACTTCTCCAGGAGGGGCTGGAGTCTCCCCCACATTCCGGCGATGTCATCGGCGGCACCCTCCACTTCTATGAGAAGCGCTCCCTCCGATCTGGTGTCCGGCGCCCGGCCACGCACGTATTCGGTGGCACAGGCCAGCGTGTCTCCATCCATGATCTCAAGAACGCTTACAGGCATTCCGTCTGCCGTTATCATTGCCACGGCCGCAGCCGCACCATCGAGCGAGCCGAACTCGGCCCAGTACGTTCGCGTGACCTCGGGAGCATCGGTCAATCTCAGCGCCACGCTGGTCACCACCGACAGCGTCCCCTCCGAACCCACTATGAGCGGGCCCGGATCCCACGCGACATCGGAATCACCCGCGAGGTAGCCCGTGCGAACGATACTACCGTCCATCATGACCAGTTCGAGGCCGACGACGTAGTCTCTCGTCGTTCCGTAGAGCACCGTCCGTGGTCCCGCCGCACCCTCCGCAACGTTTCCACCTATCGTGGACACTTTGAGACTCGCAGGATCGGGAGGGTACATCAGTCCCAAGCGTTCCACAGTGCTGCGCAAATCATCATTGACCACGCCTGGCTCGACCACTGCCACGCGCGCCTCGACGTTCACATCGACGATACAGGTCATCTTCTCGAACGAAAGCGCGATCCCTCCACAGATTGGAATGCTGCCTCCCGTGTACCCCGTGCCCGCCCCTCTTGGGACAACTGGAAGACGCGCTTGAGACGCTATCTTCATCACAGCGACGACCTGATCTCGCGATTCGGCCCACACAACGATGTCGGGAAGCCCACGAATGTCGGTTGCGTCAAAGGAGTAACAGATTCTGTCCTCGAGCGCCGTCGAGCAGGATCCTCCAACCGCAGCCCCGATGTCCCTCTTAACAGCTTCAGTCAGGCGACTGCCTTCCATAGCCCATAGCCTCAACAGGATAGGTTCCGCCGGAAGCGGACTCAGGCGACGCTCAGTGCGGCTGTGATAGCAGCCAAGTCAACGATATCCTGCACGCTGGCGCCGCGCGAGAGGTCATTCACGGGTCTGGCCAATCCCTGCAGTATCGGCCCCACGGCCACGGCACCGGCGAGCCGTTGCACCAGCTTGTAACTGATATTGGCAGCGTCGAGATCGGGGAATATGAGCACGTTCGCCCGCCCGGCGACTTCGCTTCCCGGCGCCTTCTTCATCGCGATCGCGGGCAGAAGCGCCGCATCAGCCTGAAGCTCCCCGTCGATCATAAGATCTGGGGCTCGCTCGCGAACGAGTCGTGTCGCATCTATGATCTTGTTCACATCACGGTGGTTGGCACTCCCCTTCGTCGAAAACGACAGCATCGCCACGACAGGCTCGTCACCAACGAGCGCCCGCCTTGTTGCCGCCGTCGCAATCGCGATGTCGGCCAGCTGCTCAGGCGTTGGCTGAGCGATCACCGCGCAGTCGGAGAAAAAGAGGATGTGCTCAGGAACCGGCACTTCGTCCGGGATGATCATCAGGAACGTACTCGAGACGATCGATGCGCCACCGGTCAGACCGATGCAGTGAAACGACGCTCTCAACACGTCCGCCGTCGCCGTGGCAGCGCCTGCAACACACCCATCAACATGGCCGTTCCTCACCATGAGTGTGGAGAAAACGATAGGGTCTCTGACGGTCTCCCACGCCTCATCC
This sequence comes from Candidatus Eiseniibacteriota bacterium, assembly GCA_030600655.1. Classification (GTDB taxonomy): domain Bacteria; phylum Joyebacterota; class Joyebacteria; order Joyebacterales; family Joyebacteraceae; genus Joyebacterum. Next base: position 26,300 of record JAUVLP010000001.1, on the reverse strand, counting down.
TCCGTAATCCCCTTGTGAGCCCTGAGCTTGTGGTACTGCCGCGCGAAGTCACCCAGCTTGTCCGAACGCTCAGGCGAAATGGTCTCGATTCCGGAGATGTCATCGCCGTGCGCGCGCGCAGCCGCCTCCAGGCTCTCCAGGTTGCCAAGAATGACAGGCGTTGCAAAACCCTCGCGCTTGATCTGAGCAGCAGCCTTGACTATGCGATCATCGTTCCCTTCGGGCAGGACTATCCTCGCATCGCGCTCTGCCGCCCGTTCCTTGATTGACTCCAGTATTCCCATCGTCTTCATTCTCTCCTGTGATCATGCTTTTCAGGAACCGTTGTGCTTCTTCACAAGCTCTCTGAGAACAACGTCCGGCACAAGCCCGGAGACGTCGCCCCCCAGAAGGGCCACCTCTTTGACGATTGTGGAGTCAAGATATGTGAAGCGCTCACTCGGTGTGAGGAACACCGTCTCGATCTCGGGTGCGAGACGCCTGTTCATCAGAGCCATCTGGAATTCATACTCGAAGTCAGAAACTGCTCTCAAGCCCCGGATCACCGCGCACGCACCAAGACGTCGGGCCTCCTCCACAAGAAGCCCCCCAAGCGATGTCACCTCAATACCGTCAAGGTTGTTCGTGGCCTCCCGGATCATCTCCACTCTCTCGGACGGCGTGAACATCGGATTCTTGTCCCGACCCGTGCCCACTGCCACTACGACGCGGTCGAAGATGCCAAGTGCTCGCCTCAGAAGGTCGAGATGACCGTTCGTGACCGGGTCGAACGTACCTGCATAGAGCGCTGTTCTCAAATGTCCACCTCCGACGTCATTCTCGCGGCTCGCGCCTCGAAGAATTCAACCTCAATGGTCCCGTAGCGTTCTCTTCTCGTTCTCCTGAGCCGGCCACTTGCGTCCGGGAGCTCGTCGCCGACCCGGTGCTCCACGATTACCAGCGAATCCACACCCACGCCGTCCCAGTTGCCCAGCCTTTCAAGCGTTCTCTCGGCCAGTCCGCTGTCATACGGCGGATCGGCAAACACGATGTCAAACACCGCCCTGTCGCGTCCACGGCTCAAGAACCTGGCCACAACCAACCTGAGAACAGTGGACTCCGACTTGAGATCGAGTCGCTCTATGTTGCCCACAAGCACACCTGCGATGTCACGGTCCCGCTCAACGAACGTGGCCGATCGAGCTCCGCGTGACAGACTCTCTATGCCCAGGCTTCCTGTACCCGCGAAGAGGTCAAGAACTCGCGCGCCCTCGATCCTCGGTCCAATGATCGAGAATACGGATTCCCTGACACGATCGTACGTCGGCCGGATTTCGCCTTTTCTGGGAACTTCGATCCGCCGCCCTCTGAGCTCACCGGCGATCACTCGCAACCCGCCCTCCACGCGCTCCGCGGGTCGTTCCTGTCCCTCGACCCACCTATCCCTCGACCCGCCTGTTCCTCAACCCAACCAGTCCTCACTCCACCTATTCCTCGATCTGCTCTTCCATTCCGTATCGCTGGAGCTTCCGGTAGAGGGTGGAAGGATTGATGCCAAGGATTTCGGCCGCCTGCTTCTTCTTCCATCCCATCTCATTGAGGGTCTGGAGCAGATAACGGCGTTCCAGCTCATCGAGTGTGATACCGGACACGCCGAGATCGCCCGCAGACACGCTCGAAGAAGTCTTTTTCCTCAGACGCTCGGGGAAGATCGATACGTTGAGGCTTTCACCTGAGATCTCTGGTCCGTCGGAAAGGATCACCGCGCGCTCGATGATGTTCTCGAGTTCCCTCACATTACCCGGCCAGTCGTAGCTCGTCAGAATGGCCATTGCATCATCGGACACGGTCTTCTCTCCTCCAGTGAGCTTCTCTATGAAGTGACTCACGAGCAGTGAGATATCGTCACGCCTTTCCCTGAGCGGGGGGATGACTATCGGGATCACATTGAGCCTGTAGTAAAGGTCGGGTCTGAACCGCTTACTCTCAACGCTCTTCTCAAGATCGGCATTCGTGGCTGCGATGATCCTGACGTTCACCTTCGTCGGTTTCGTCCCGCCCACCGGAACAACCTCCCGCTCCTGAAGAACTCGCAGCAGCTTCACCTGGATCGCAAGTGATGTCTCGCTGACTTCATCGAGAAAGAAGGTGCCTCCATCCGCCACGACAAAGAGCCCGCGTTTGTCCCTTACCGCACCCGTGAAGGATCCCTTCACGTGTCCAAAGAGCTCGCTCTCGAGGAGCGTCTCCGGAAGCGCGCCACAGTTGATCGAAACGAAGCGTTCGCTGGAACGCGAACTCGCCGCGTGAATGGCACGGGCGACCAACTCCTTGCCAGTGCCGCTCTCCCCTCTCAGAAGCACGGTGCTCGCCGTCTTTGCCACGCGATTGATCAGATCGAAAACACCGTGTATCCCCTCGCTCTGGCCGATCATGCTACGGTCCGTATCCACATGCAGTGCCCGCTCGAGGTCGACCTTCTCCTCCCTGAGCCTCTGCATCTCCAGAGCGTTTCGCACAACCTGCTTGAGTTCCTCGTTCGAAACTGGTTTCAGAAGGTAGTAGAACGCCCCCAGGTTCAGGGCCTTGATAGCGGACTCCTGAGATGCGTGCCCGGTCACGATGATTATGGGAACCGTCGGATCCGACTCACGGAATGCGCTGAGCAGATCGATCCCGGTCATTCCGGGAAGCTGGATGTCCGTTATAACGGCATCGAAGCTCTCCTTCGAGCTCAACCTCACCGCCTTCTTCCCGTCCGCAGCCGACTGCACTTCGTAGCCCTCACGCTCCAGCATCATCCCGAGATATTCTCGAATACTGTCCTCGTCGTCCACGACCAGAATTCTTCCGTGCGCCATCGTGATATCCTTCCGAGTACTTTCCGTCAATCGCCCGCTCCGGGCAGGTAAACGATGAACCTGCTGCCTCGACCTTCTTCACTCTCAACGATGATCCGTCCATCCTGCAGCTCGATGAGTTTGTCCACGATCGCTAGTCCAAGCCCGGTTCCACGGGCCTTCGAAGTAACGAATGGCGCGAATATCTGAGTCACTCGCTCCATTCCGATTCCGCATCCGGTGTCCTCAACCACCACCGCTACCTCTTCCCTCAACACCTCCGGATTCATCTCGGCAGCAGGCAGCAGAAACACGTTAACCCGGCCGTTCCCCACGATCGCCTCGAAAGCATTGATGATAAGGTTCAGGAGAATCTGCCGTATCTGTTCGGGATTTCCCCGGACGCTCGCTCCGCTGCAGTCGACGCCAAGAACGATCTCTGATCTGTAGCTCGAGTGGTTCCTCGCGAGAAGAGATACCTCGCGAACGAGTTCGCCCAGATCCACGCGTCCGACCACGCCCTCTTCCACCCGCCCGTAGCTCAACACACCCTGGACGAGATTGCTCAGCCTCGCAGACTCCTTCAGCACGAGTTCGACCAGCTTCGCATCATCGCTCCCTGGATCGATCCCCTCCCGGATCATCTCAACCGAACCCTGGATCGCGTTCAGGGGATTGCGGATTTCGTGAGCGAGCCCGGCCGCAAACTCGCCGAGCGCAGCAAGACGGTCGGCGTGACGCATCCTCTGTTCAAGCTCTCGGACATCTGTGAGATCCTGGAATATCGCGATCGCTCCTCTTGCCTTACCCTTGTCGTCGCGAAGAACGGAGGTTGAAAGACCCACGGGGACCTCAGATCCATCGGGGCGCGTGACCAGCAGCTCCACACGCGCCTCGGAACGTTGTTCCCCGAGCGAGGCGGTGATGTGTCGGGAGAAGTCCGGCTGCTCCGATAGCACATCGCGGAAACCCCGGCCTTGTTCCGGCAGAGAAGCAATACCCAGGATGCGGCGTCCGGCTCGATTCAGGTGGATGAGAACTCCATCGCTGTCGACCAGAACAAGCCCGCTCCGGATGCTCTCCACGATGTTCTCCGCACGAATCTGCGCTCTCGCCAGCTCGGACCTGGTCTCCTCCAACCTCTGTTCGCTCTCCCGCGTGCGGACGCCCAGGAAACCGACCAGAAGTGCGACCAGGATCAGCGACACCGAGAGAATAACACCCTCTTCAATAGGCTGGCGTCCAAGCCGGTCCAACATACCCGACCGGTCGATGAAGAACAGTCCGGCAAACGCCGCCAGTCCTCCGACAGCGACCACGACTCCGGCCCGAGTTCCAAGCGTCGACGCAGCAGCAATCACGGGTAGGAAATAGAGCAACTTGAAGGGACTTCCTATCCCGCCCGTGAAGTAGACAAGGAGAGTGATCAATGCAATGTCTGAGGCCAGCTGAACCGGCAGAACCGCATCACGCCACCTACCCCACGAGTGCCAGAAATGGAAGCACCCGCTCAGGAAAAGTGTGACAGCACCAAGCACCACAACCGGCGCCAGGTTGAAGTCATCTCGACTAATGGATGCGACACCTATTACGACGGCGGCCACAACAAGTCGCCCGGCGATGGCGCTCCTCACAGTCGACAGCTGCCTCATCAGTCACTACTCTCCTTCCACCTCGGACGGAAGCAGGATGTTATCAACGACTATCAAGGACCTCATGCGCTCGAGAGTTCGCGGACCTATCCCCTTCACCTCGAGGAGGTCTTCCGGATCCGAGAAACGCCCCAGCGTCTGTCTGAGTTCGATGATGGCCCTCGCGCGGACGGGGCCTATGCCGGGAAGCTCAACAAGTTCGGTCTCTCCGGCAGTGTTCAGATTCAGGGGCCAGACCGGAGTCAGACCCTCCGTGACCGTTTCCTCAACCGTTGCCGTAGACGGCAGAAGCCCTTCGACGCGCGACGGGTCAACGCGCCCTACCGCAAGTACTATGATGCCAACCAGAACGGCCAGCAGAAGAAACACGATGACTGCGCGCTCATCACGCGTGAAGATGCCCTTCATCCCATCACCCCCACCCAATCTATTGAATCTAACGAATTGCAAAACGCAATGCAAACTATTCCTCGCAGTCGCCCTGCGGGCCGACCACTCGGGAACAAGGGTACTTCGTATCGGCTACATGGTAGGGGAATCCAGGGAACAGACATGTCGTGGGGACGGTTAGTAGTAGCAAGGGCTGAGGCCGGCTGAGTCGATCAGTTCCAGAAGTCCCAGGAAAACCCGAAGGTGAAACCCCGGCCGGCCACATCGCGCCCCGGCCAACGCGGGTGGTCTGTCTCAAATGGGTTGTCCATGTGGATGTAGATATGCGCGGGTCCCACGTTCCCGGTAACGCTCGCTCGCGTGTAGAGCGCACGATCATCTACCACATCTCCCCAGAACTCTCCCGCATCCGGCGCCTCGTACATCACCGCGAGCCCCAATCGTGTGCTCAGCGTTTCCTTGAAGAGTAGTCGCACCAGCCACACCTCTGCATCAACCCGTACCGGAGGAACCGGAACCAAACTGCGGGCATCTCCGGCGGCCTCCGTGAGGTCCACACGCACGCGGGCACCGCCCCTCAGACTGTCATTGAGAACCGCCCACAGTGAAAGCGCTCCTGTTGTCTCGCTGCTGCAGTTGACGGGAAGAAGAGCACCATCGTCGCCTTCGAGAAGCACGATTCGTGCATCCACTCTGGACAGCCCGCCCATCACACCTCCAGAAATGACGCTCGTGTGGCCCGACCAACCGCAGCTGAGAGCAGCGACCGTTTCAGGATCGAGCGCATGGTTTCCTTCCAGGAACACCCCCGCATCACCGGCGCCCGGAATCGGCACCTCGACAAGCGCAAGCTCGGAAACCGTGGGTTGTCGTCCGCCAAGATTCGCTGCCATCCAGACGCCGCTCGCTACGGGACCACGCGTGAGAAGAAGAGCCGCTTGCGGAATAAGCGCTTCACGTTCGCGGCTTGCTCCGGCGGACGCATAGAGTGTCCAGCTCGAACCGCACTTCAGCCTGCGGTCGACGCCCGCAGCCATCGTGACAGCATCCTGCCGCTCCTGAAGCAGCGACCCGCGTGCGCTGTGGCTCGCAGCGTGAATCCGCACGGCGTCGAAGGGACCGGCAGCGAAGGAGAGCGCCACACCACTCGTTGTACCGTCGATATGGCCGCCGTCGGCGCCCGATCGCTCCGAGTTGAGCCACGTCTCCATGTGAAATAGCTGGACGCGAGTTCTTCCGTCTGTCGCGACCAGATCGACATCGCTTCTGATGAGACGATTGTTCACCGATGCAACGTTTGAGAATTCGAATGGAAGATCCCGTTGGACATCCATTCTCATCCCCCGAGCATCGGCCCTCCACGCCCCAGGAAGAGCAATTGTGATTCTACCACCCATGATTCCGCTGTCGTACGACCCGCCCGGCACCGGCGCCCGCCCCTCTCTCGCCTCCATGAAGCCCTGAAAACCCACGTCTCCACTCAGGAGACGTCGTCCAAACTCGAATGCCCGGGCGCGGGCGCCCAACCCCCCACTCATCATCCCCACCCTGGCGAATGGCGCAGCAGCAGGTTTCCTCCCTGGATGGAGGCTCACGGAGAGCCCACCACCACCTGCTCCCGAGCCCGCCGGCCCGAAGGGCGCCACGTTGACTCGCTCCATTGTTGCGAATGGCCATATCGAGAGATCCGGGCCGCTCGGAACCAACACCACATCGTCCGAGACCCCATACGCCTCCAGGAGGTCCAGTCCTCCAAGAACACGGTCGTGCGCGTCTCGGCCGCCCAGGAACACCGTTGTCATCGAGGGAGAAAGCCCCCCGCAGGCAAGTGACATACGGTGACCTTGCCAACCGGGTGACTCCATCCGCACTCCAGGAATCCCTGCAAGAAGAGCCGCAGTGTTCTCCGTCCCTGTGGGAGCCACACTCTGGGCAGCAACGATAGGAAACGGATGCCACATGCGCTCGAGCAATAGCGTGTCCGGGCTCTCGTGCTCATGCAGCGCGGGGCGGACCTCGGTGCTGTCCGGAGCGAATGGCTCCGGCTTCTGTACATCTTCCGGTTCCTGCGCAGCAACGAGAACGGCACTCACCATGACAGCCAGAACAGTAACAAGGTTGCGGACTGCTATCATCGATCCCTCACAAAAGAGTATTCCAGTCACGCCGATCGTGAATCCGCACGCCGGCCGGCCTTAGCAATGGCTTGAGGTACAATCACCGGCACAAGCACAGCGAAGACTATCGTGTTGGACACCATGTGCACAGTCGAGAAGAAGGCATTGGCCACAAACGCCGCCTTGAATCCCGTGCCCACATCCAGGCTGGCCACTGCCAGGCCGGTGACAACACCGACCTGGTAGATGCCCGTCAATGCCAATCCGGTCACGGCCGCGAGGATCACTTCGCGCGCGCGCGCCCCCATCCGCCATATCCCTCTCAGGAGACCGCCGGCAAAACCGATGAACCCTGTAGCAAGAACCTGCGCAACGAACATGGGTGGGATGCCCAGGCCGGAACCAATGGGGTTCACCCCGGAGTAGAGCCCCATCGCGATCATCCCCAGACAGGCTCCTCTCCAGCGTCCCAGCACGGCCCCAGACACGAACACAGTGAAGGAGACAAGTTCGATGTTCGGGACGTGCACGAGCAGCATACCGAGCGCGACAGCCAGCGCAGTCAGGATCGCCATCAGCACAAGGTCGCGAGTACCCCGTCCCCCGGCCCTCTCCCGGTCGATCATCGTTACCTCCACACCGTGGCAGCGAGAGTCATCGACACCCACACCGTGCCGGCAACCGTCAGTCGATCGCCGTTCTCTCACGCTCAAGCTGGTCGGGCGTAACGTCATCAAGCTGGGTGCCGCCGAAATCTCTCTCGCCAATCGGCTTGATGTACTGAGATATCTCAGCCTTGTCCGCCGGAGTCAGGCGCCCCCAATTGCGCTGGACCTCATCGATGAGCGGCGTTCCGCACTTGCCTGGAACCTCGCTCCTGTATTCGGACGGCAGACTCAATGGGTCGTACATCGCGTACACCTTGTACAGAAGGCCTGTCGAGTAACCGATTTCGCCTTCTGTGACCGCGAGCGAGATGAGGGAGTACGTATCGAGCTCGGTGAGTCCGCCCGGCTGACTATCTCCTGCCATCAGGACGCCCGGTGGATTCTCGGCAATAGTCGATGGCGCGCATCCCGTCAGGGCGACAACGCAGGCTACGAATGCCGGCAAGAAAAACGATCGCACAACACCTCCGCTATATAGACTGCGTGCTACGATACCTTCTCGAGCACCGTAGCCATGGCGTCCCCGGCGAGGCGGTCGGCCCTTTCCGTCATCTTATTCAGAGCGATCCGCGCCTTCTCAACGAACACAGCATGCCGTTCGGCCCGGATACCGCCAAGATTGATAAGCACGTTCAGGCGCGCCGCGTGGGCGCCGGCTCGAGCGTTCAGCGCCGCTACTCCTGCATCGGAGACAGCGTTGACATTCCCCTTCTCAGCAACAGCAACAGACAGCTCGACCACCTCAACGCACTTGTCCATGACCGCGAGAGGAACGCTGGCTGCATCCACGAGGCTGTCCTGAATCGCAGCCTTCCTTGCTGCCTTCTCATCGTCGGTCTCTTTGGGAAGCTTCATCGCGACCATAACCTTGTCAAAGGCTGCCGCGTCTTCATCTATCAGCCGGGTCAGCTCCAGGCGAAGCCGTTCCGTCTCCTTCAGGACTCTCTTCAGATCTTCCTCAACTTCCACGTATTTCTTTTTGCCGATCGTGAGGTTACAGACCATCGAACAGAGTGAGGCTCCAAGAGCGCCGGAGAGCGCCGCGACACTGCCTCCGCCCGGCGTGGGAGAAGCTGAAGCAAGCTCTGCCAGGAAATCGTTTACTGCAGTCATTGGACCTCCAATCCCTACTTCTCGGAAAGACGGTTCTCCAATATCAGATCGCGATCGAAATTCTCGAGCCTCAGGAAGAAATCGGCGCAGTCAACGAGCGCATCGAGCGGCACCAACCCAACGATCTCGCTTCCTATGACCGGAACGCCATACCGCTCCGCCTCGCTCTTGACAAGCTCAAAGACACGGAACAGCGGTGTCCCTTTGTAGTGCACCATGTTCATCGATACCTGGACGATACCGCGATCCTTGATCTCAAAACCCATGGCCTTCACATACCTGAGACCGCCACCCGCATGCCGTATCGACTTCGCGATTCGCTTGGCAATCTTGATGTCATCGGTCCCAAGGTTGATGTTGAACGCCACAAGGAACTCCCGTGCCCCGATCGCTATCGCGCCCGCTGTCGGATGTATTCTGTTCGGACCGAAGTCGGGCTCCTTGGCCGGGTTCGTCCCTATCTCGTCCCTCAGCCCTTCGAACTGGCCCTTTCTGACCTTGGCAAGATTCTGGCGCGTCGGACGAGTCGCCGCCGCCTCGTAGAGGAAAACTGGGATGTCCAGCTCGCTGCCCACTCTCTCACCGAGTTTCTTCGCCAGCTCGACGCACTCATCCATCGTAACCTCACTGACCGGCACGAATGGGCAGACGTCTGTCGCTCCCATGCGCGGGTGCTCCCCCTCGTGCTTCGTCAGATCGATAAGATCGCGCGCCTTCTCAATCCCTTTGAATACCCCTTCCAGGACCACATCGGGGTCCCCGATGATCGTAACAACGGCCCGGTTGTGATCCGCGTCCATTTCCTTGTCCAGCAGTCTTACTCCTTCAACTGCCGTCATCGCTCCGACGATCTCATCGAGAACCTCGGGACGTCGCCCCTCGCTGAAGTTCGGGACACACTCAACAAGTCTCATTTGATTACCTCCGTCTCAAGAACACGCCGTCACAGGCGCCCCTGGCCGCCTCTTACACAGCGTGACCGCGTGTTGACACAACCGTTCCGCGCTTGACGACGCTCGCCGTCAGATTCACGCCGTAGTGATAGGGAATCGCTCTGTAGTCGTTTACCTCCCAGAGAACCAGGTCGCAGAGTTTGCCCACGGCCAGCGACCCCACGCTGCTCTCCATACCCACAGCACTTGCAGCATTGATCGTCGCGGCCACCAGGGCCTCTTCCGGCGTCATACTCATCACCATCGACGCCAAGGCAATTATGATCTGCATCGATTCAGTCATGGAGCTTCCCGGGTTGCAATCGGTGGCAAGCGCAATCGCACCCCCCGCTTCGATCATGAACCTCGCCCGTGCGAACTCCCTCTTCCCCAGAGAGAGCGTCGTACCCGGCAGGAGCACCGCCACCACCCCACCGTCAGCCATCGCTCTCAGTCCCTCGTCCGATGCACAGACAAGGTGGTCCGCAGAGACCGCGGAGAGCTCAGCCGCAAGTTCAGCTCCACCAAAGGCATTAAGCTCATCAGCATGAAGTTTCGAAGCCATTCCGTGCTTTTGTGCCGCGAGCAGAACGGACCGCGACTGCTCGATCGAGAATACGCCACGCTCGCAGAAGACATCACAGAAGCGTGCCAGTTTCGCGCGGGCCACCGCAGGTATCATCCGCTGGGTAAGCTCCGAAACGTATCCATCGCGGTCTTCACGGTACTCATCAGGAAATTCGTGAGCCCCAAGAAACGTCGGAACAACGTCGAGCGCGTGGAGCTCGGACAACCTGGCAATAACGCGGAGCATTTTGAGTTCAGCCTCCAGAGAGAGACCGTAGCCGCTCTTCACCTCTGCCGTCGTCGTCCCAAACTCCATCATCCTGTCGAGCGTCTTCGCACCGCGAGAGAAGAGCTCATCCTCCGATGCCAGACGCACGCTCCTCACACTTGAGCGGATCCCGCCTCCGGCCTCCGCGATGTCCTCATAGCTTCTACCCTCGACGCGCATCGCGAACTCGTTCTCCCGCGTTCGCGCGAAGACGGCGTGTGTATGCGGATCAACCAGCCCCGGGGTTACAACACAGCCCCCGGCATCCAGCTCCACAGTCCCGGAACCTACCGAGACTGCATCCAGAACCTCGCGCTCTGGTCCCAATGCCACTATGCGACCACCCAAGGCCGCGATGGCCCCGGACTCCACGATCCCCAGATCGCTCATCGCTCGGCCGCGTCGCGCGGCATCAGGCCCTCGTACGGTAACCAACTGACCTATGTTCGTGACCAGGAGGCCGGCCTCCAGCATGAGAACTCCCTCGCTATGCGCTGTCGAGCATCGGGATCTTGATCCCTCTGCCGGCAGCGAACTCAATTGCCTCCTCGTATCCGGCATCCACGTGCCTCATGACACCGGTTCCAGGATCTGTGGTAAGAACTCTCTCGAGACGCCGGGCAGCCTCGGGCGTACCGTCGGCAACTATGACCATGCCGGCATGAAGCGATTTGCCGATGCCGACTCCGCCGCCATGATGGAACGATATCCACGTCGCCCCACCGACCGCGTTGAGAAGCGCATTGAGAACAGGCCAGTCCGCGATTGCGTCGCTTCCGTCCTTCATGGCCTCGGTCTCACGGTAGGGCGAGGCAACGGAACCGCTGTCCAGGTGATCGCGCCCGATCACGATGGGTGCGCTTATCTCGCCGGACGCGACCATGTCATTGATGATCCGCCCGAAGCGTGCCCTCTCCCCATAGCCCAACCAGCAGATGCGAGACGGGAGACCCTGAAACGTGACTCTCTCCCTCGCAAGCTTGATCCAGCGTACGAGAGCCTCGTCCTCGGGAAATTCTCTCACTATCACATCATCTGTCTTGTAGATGTCCTCGGGATCTCCTGAGAGAGCCACCCAGCGGAACGGCCCCTTCCCCGTGCAGAAGAGCGGGCGAATGTAGGCAGGCACAAAACCCGGATAGTCGAACGCGTTCTCAACACCCGCCGACATGGCCTGTCCCCTCAGATTGTTCCCATAGTCGAACGCTACGGCGCCGCGCTCCTGCATCGTGAGGATGGCTCTCACGTGCTCGGCCATCGATTCCATTGAGAGCTCCATGTACCGCTCAGGATCGCTCTTCCTCAACGCAAGCGCGTCACAGAGAGACATCCCGCCGGGAACGTAGCCACCCAGGGAATCATGAGCTGACGTCTGGTCGGTCACCACATCGGGGGTCACACCACGCCGCACAAGCTCGGGAAGCACATCCGCGCAGTTGCCCACCAACCCTATCGACAGTGGCTCACGCGCGGCGACCGCCGCATTGGCAAGCCTGAGAGCTTCGTCGAGATCGTCGGTCATGCGATCGCAGTAGTCCCCGTCGAGACGTTTCTGAATCCGCTCCGCGTCCACCTCGATATCCAAGCAGACTCCGCCGCTCATGGTTACCGCGAGAGGCTGGGCGCCCCCCATTCCCCCCATGCCGCCTGTGAGAACGAGGCGCCCCGAGAGGTCGCCATCGAAATGCTGCCTGGCGAGTTCAACCAGCGTCTCGTAGGTACCCTGAAGAATCCCCTGGGTACCTATGTAGATCCAGCTCCCCGCCGTCATCTGGCCGTACATGATGAGCCCCTGGCGCTCCAGCTCACGGAACTGTTCCCACGTCGCCCAATCGCCAACCAGGTTCGAGTTAGCTATGAGCACTCTGGGCGCATCCTCGTGTGTCTTGAACACCCCGACCGGTTTGCCCGACTGAACAAGCAGCGTCTCATCGGATTCGAGTTCAAGCAGGGTCTTCACGATCGCATCATATGCACCCCAGTTCCTGGCCGCTTTTCCACTTCCCCCGTAGACGACCAGTTCATCTGGATTCTCCGCTACCTCCGGGTCGAGGTTGTTCATGAGCATACGCATCGCCGCCTCCTGCAACCACCCCTTGCAGGAAAGCGTGGCTCCCCGCGGAGCCCTGATCCTCCTCGATTCTCCGTTCATTACTGATCTCCTTCAGCTGTCTCAGTACAGACATGCAGTCCCTCGACTACGGACAGAAGCTCCGACTCGCATCTTGCGACCATAGCGCGAGTAGGAAGCTCATCCAGAAGCCGCGGGCCGTATGACTTGCCGTCGAGTCTGCTGTCTAGAAACACTACCGCCCCCGTGTCGGTCGTCGAGCGGATCAGGCGGCCGAAACCCTGCCTGAGACCTATCGCCGTCCGCGGGACCATGTACTTGTCGAATGAGCGTTCACCGTCCTGTTCGTATCGTTCACAGTGCGCCTGCACGACAGGATCTGACGGGACCGGGAACGGGAGCTTGACAATGATCAACAGCTCGAGCGAGCGGCCAGGCACATCGACCCCCTCCCAGAAACTGCTCGTCGCAAGAAGAACGGAGTCCGTGCTTCGAGCGAACTCGTTCAGGAGCACCGAGGGCGCACCACCGTGTCCCTGCGCGAGTATCAGTTTGCCGGAACCGGCCAGCTTGCCCCGCACCTCCCCGAAGACGGCGTTGAGTGCTGCCCTCGACGTGAAGAGAACGAGAGTGCCGCCTGTGGCGGGCATTGCCAGTTTGGCAACGAGATCGCTGACAACATGATTGAAGCCCGGCGATGAAGGCGGTTTGAGATAGCCGGCCACGACAGCCAGGGCCTGCGCGTCGTAATCGTACGGACTCCCGACGTCGAGCGTCAGCACCTTCCAATCGGGAAGCTGGTCCAAGCCAAGCCTCTCGAACAGGAAATCGAACCTCCCATCTACCGTCAGTGTCGCAGATGTCATAATGAGTGATTCAATCTTCGAGTAAAGAAAGTCTCCCATCTTTTCCGCAACACTCACCGGCGCGCACCGCAGTTCGCACTCCAGATGATCCCGGAACGACCTGACCTCAAGCCAGAACACGCTGTCAGGGTCCTGTGCCCCGGCGAGATAGCTGAGGTCATCGGCCAATCCTCCGACGCGGGCCGCATCGAACTCGAGACCCTGAAAGATGGAATCGGCGCGTTCCAGACCGGAATCGGCAACGAGGTCAGCGAGCGCAGCGATCGAGTTCCCGGCGCGAGCGAGCGTCGATGTCGCCAGGGCTAGCTCCTCTGGGATGACATCCGAGACCGGGCTTCCCGGTCGATATCTCAGCTTACCGTACTCGACGGCCCTCCCTGCGTTGAGTTCGACATGCGCGGTCGACAGGATCTTGAAGAAGGTCTCCACGGCTCGCCGGGCGTCTTCCACCTCGCCCCTAAGGCGTTCGGCCGCCGTTCTCACCGTCGACAGCATTCCTCCGTCTTCCTGCCCCGAGAGCTCCGTGAGAATATCTGCCACGATCCCGGTGTCCACACCGTCAGTCCGGTAGACCCCGTCGAGAACCGTACGCGCTCTCCAGACGCTAGCTCGCCGCCCCAGGTGCTCGGTAGCAACACGCTCAAGATTGTGGGCCTCATCGCAGATAAGATAGGAATACTCTCCCAGAACCTTGTTGTCGGTCTCGCTGTCACTGAAAAGGAGCGAATGATTGATGATAACAATGTGTGCGTCCTGGGATGCCCGCCGCGCCTGCATCAGATAGCACTCACTGTTCATCGGGCACTTCTGCCCCATGCACGGCCCGCTGTCCGCTGCCACCTTGCTCCAGAGATAACCGTAGCGTCTCACCGGAACCGCTTCGCTGACATCACCTGAGCGCGTCTCGGCTTCCCAGAGAACAAGCGGCAGAAGGACCGAACGCTCCTGCGGGGAAAGGCTGCGCTCGGAAAGCTGCGCCCACCTCCGCCGACAGAGATAGTTCCCCCGCCCTTTTAGAAGCGAGACACTGAACTTGAGATCGAGCGCGTCCTCCAGAAAGGGAACATCCTTATTGAAAAGCTGTTCTTGAAGATTCTTAGTATTCGTCGAGACGATGACACGCTCGCCATTCATCACTGCGAAGTGCGCCGCCGGAACAAGATAGGCCAAAGACTTGCCGACGCCCGTCCCTGCCTCGACGATGAGATCGATGCCGCTGTTGAAAGAATCGCCGACCGCCCGCATCATTTCCAACTGTTCGCGTCGCTCCTCATATTCGGGAAGCCTGGACGCTATCGGTCCGCTCTCTTCAAAGACTGCTTCGACCATGTCCAGATCTATGCTCAGCCGCTCCTCTCGCGCTACCCTCGAGAACTCCATTCCGCGTGCGATGTCGTAGCGCAGAAGCCTCTGCTCCTTCTCTCCGTGGTCGGGAACCGCGAACGGATCGAGGCGCCCCTCGGACCGAACTCTAGCCGCGTCTATCAGAAGCTTCGTCTGGGGGTCCGAGAATGCGGACATGCGATTCAGAATGGCCGAACCGACCTGATCGAGAACACCCAGTAGAGCGACGAGTAGAAGCGCAGTGGCGCCGGCGTCGTCGCCAGCGCGGTGTGCCCTCGCGAGTTCGATGCCGAAGAATGCGGCGAGCGTGGTCAGGCGGTGGTTGTCGAGTCTCGGAACAAGGGCGCGCCCGACAGTCAGCGTATCGAACACCCCCGCGCCACCCATGAGGAACTCGGGCCTGTTGTCGGCCGCTTTGGCGAGAAAGCCAAGGTCGAACGGAGCGTTGTGCGCAACAAGGGGAGCATCCCCCACGAACTCGATGAGACTGGGGAGCACGTCATCTATCCCGGGAGCGTCGGCCACGTCCTCGTTTGTAATACCCGTGAGGAAGACCACGTCTGTGGGAATGGGTATACCGGGATTGACGAGAGCTTCGAAGCGCCCATCAATCTTGCCGTCCGTGACGCGGACCGCGCCAATTTCAATGATGCGGTCCTGGTGCATCTCAAGCCCGGTCGTCTCCAGGTCTATCCCGACGAAGGTCCGAGGGTATTCCTTCGGTCCACTTCCCATCCTCACCCACCCTCCTTCTCCCTGACATCGGTCATTTTCTTGACGGCGCAGAATTCCCCACACATGGAGCACAGTCTTTCATCCGAGGGAAGCGCCCTTTCGCGCGAGGCCTTTGCCTTATCCTTGTCCAGACAAAGATCCATCATGGTGTCCCAGTCCAACGCCTTGCGGGCAGCTGAAAACTTGTCGTCCCAATCCCGTGCGCCGCGAACACCCTTGGCGATGTCAGCCGCATGAGCGGCCAGCCGGAACGTGTACACGCCCTCCCGGACATCGTCTACATCCGGAAGCCTGAGATGCTCAGCCGGGGTCACGTAGCAGAGGAAATCGGCGCCTGCCATGGCGATCACAGCACCTCCGATCGCTGCCCCGATGTGATCGTAGCCGGGCGCGATGTCGGTAACCAGTGGTCCAAGGACGTAGAACGGAGCCTCATCACAAAGCGATTTCTCGAGTTCGACGGACGATGCCACCAAGTTAAGAGGCACATGGCCCGGCCCCTCCACAATGGTCTGGACACCTTTCTCCCGCGCTCTCTGTACGAGTTCGGAGATGACCGTGAGCTCAGCTATCTGCGCGGCGTCGTTGGCGTCGGCAAGAGCGCCCGGCCTGAGACCGTCGCCGAGGCTGATCGTAGCATCGTATTCAGCAGTGATATCCAGCAGTTCATCGTACCGTTCGTAGAGTGGGTTCTCCTTGTCGTTGTAAGACATCCACTCCATCAGGAATGAACCACCGCGACTGACAACGTCTGCCAGTCTGCGCGACCTGCGGCAGTGCTCGGCAACCTCCCTCGTCACACCACAGTGAACGGTGATGAAATCAACGCCGTCCCTGAGATGGTCCGCCACAGCGCCGAGTATCTCATCCCCGGTCATGTTGACCATGCCCCTTCCGGAGCGCCGCGTGCGCACGGCCGCCTGATAGATGGGGACCGTCCCGACCGGCACTGGTGAGCGGTCGACGACCGCCTTCCGAATAGCATCGAGATCGCCGCCGGTAGAAAGATCCATCACTGCGTCCGCGCCCGCCTCTACCGCCGCATCCACCTTTGCGAGTTCCTCGTCGATATCCGATGCATCCGTCGACGTCCCCAGGTTGGCATTCACCTTCGTCCTGAGACCCTTCCCCACACCAACAGGACGGTGGGAGCTCCTGTTGTTCTTGAGTATCGCTACTCTACCGGCCGCTACATTGGCCATGAGTTCCTCGATCGGGACTCCCTCTTCACGGGCGACCGCCTCGAGCTCTTCTGTTGCATGGCCCTTCCGGGCCTCCTTCATCATCAGCATGATCCGCCCCTCCCCCTCCTGTGTTGCAGCTACTACTGTCAATTGGCAAGGAGTCGCCGCAGCTCCTCCTCGTCTATGATTGTAACACCAAGTCCCTTGGCTTTCCTCTCTTTGGAGCCGGGTTCAGCACCGGCCACCACATAGTCCGTCCGGGAGCTGACAGCCGAGGAGACACGGCCGCCGGCCGCCTCTATGGCCTCGGCAGCCTCAGGCCGCGTCATTCCTGATAGCTTCCCTGTCAGGACGAACCCCACACCCTCGAGCGGCCCACCTCGGGAAACCCGTCTGAGAACCTCCATTCTCACACCGGCCATCCTGAGCTTCTTCACGACTTCCATGTTCCGCTCCGCTCCAAGGAACGACTCCACGCTGGCCGCAATGACGGGACCCACCTCATCGATCGCAGCCAGATCCTCCGCGCCGGCCGCTGCCAGCACCGCCATGCTGGGAAATCCACCAGCCAGCGCACTCGCCACCCGAGACCCAACGTGGCGGATGCCGAGTGCATAGAGGACTCTGTCGAACGGCCTCTCCTTGCTTCCGTCGAGCGCACTCAGCAGGTTATCGGCCGATCTCTCCCCCATTCGCTCCAGCGCGGCCACTTCGTCGCGCGCAAGCGAGTAAAGGTCCCCATAATCCGACACCAGGCCTTCGTCCACAAGTTGCTCGACAAGCGCCTTACCCAGACCCTCGATGTCCATGGCTCCACGCGACGAGAAATGCTCGAGACGCCGCTTCAGCTGCGCGGGACACGAGACGCTCTCGCATCTCAGATCAACTTCACCGTCCGACCTTGATGCCGGCCCGCCGCAGGAAGGACACTCTTCGGGCATGCGGAAGCGTCGTGGACGACCTGTACGCTTCGACTTGACGACCTTGACGATCTTGGGGATGACCTCACCACCCTTTTCAATCATGACCGTGTCGCCGATCCTGATGTCGAGTCTGTCGATCTCGTCCTGATTGTGGAGCGTAGCTCTCGATACGGTCGAACCGGAGACGAAGACCGGTTCGAGAAGAGCTACGGGCGTCAGTCTGCCGGTTCGTCCGACCTGGACCACGATATCCCGCACCACCGTGGTCGCGGACTCCGCGGGAAATTTGAACGCAATCCCCCAGCGGGGACTCTTGCCTGTCGCCCCCAGTTGAAGCTGCATCTCGAGTAGATCGACCTTAACCACCATGCCGTCAATATCGTAGTCCAACTCCCGGCGCCGCTCCTGCCGGCTCAGACAGACATCGATGGCGTCCTCTATGCAATCGCAGCTGGCAAGGTGTGGTGCTGCTCTGAGTCCCATCTTCACCATCGTCGCTACCGCTTCAGTCTGCGTGGCTATCCCGAGTTCGAAGGCGTTGATCACCTGGTAAAAGAGAGCATCGAGCGGTCTCTTCTCCGCCTCTTTCGGATCGAGCAGCTTGAGGGAACCGGCCGCTGCATTGCGGGGGTTTACGAATGCGGGAGCGCCGTCCCTTACCCGCCTCTCGTTCAGCGTCGCAAAACCCGAACGCGACATGAAGACTTCTCCCCTTACCTCGAGTGTTCCGGGGAGCTTTTTGCCGGTCAGTCTGAGCGGCACCGATCTGATCGTCCGGATGTTGTCCGTGACATCGTCTCCCCGTTCGCCATCCCCCCTCGTTGCACCCCGCACAAGGAGACCGTTCTCATATATGAGCGAAACACTCACCCCATCGAGCTTGAGTTCGACCGTGTACGCCACACTGCCCACGGCGAGCTGCTTCTTCACCCGAGCGTCAAACTCGCGGAGTTCGTCGGCCGAGTATGTGTTGTCCAGGGAGAGCATCGGCACCGCATGCCGCACCGTGGTGAAACCTTCCAGGGGAACGCCTGCAACCCTGGCGGTTGGGGAATCCGGCGTAGCCAGCTCGGGGTGCTTCTTCTCCAGAACCGTGAGTTCCGCCAGAAGCTGATCGTACTCGAAATCGGCTATTTCCGGGGCATTCTCCACGTAGTAGTGCTTGTCGTGGCGCCGGATGAGTCGCCGGAGTTCATCGGCCCGCGCCTCGGGGCTTCTCTTCGTTCCCATAGCAGTCGCCTGCTCCTTCCCGGAACCGATAGGCGCGGTCGATCGAAGTGGAGGCTAGAATGCGCGGATCAGACCTACGTGCAGTTTGCCGTCGAGGAAACTGTCATCCTCACCTAACCCGTAGTCAATCGCGATTGTACCCAAGCGCGTTTCGCCCCGCAACCCGATTCCGTATCCCAGCTTTGTGCCTTTCGCGAATCCAGGGCTCTGTCTGTAGAAATATCCCGCATCGAAGAAGGCTATCGCCCTCGAAGTTCTCCCGAGCAAGAAACGGTACTCGAGGCTGCCAAGGGCGACCCGGGAACCGCGGAATTGCTCTTCTTTGTAGCCACGCAGGCTGTTCGCGCCGCCGAGCGTGATCTGTTCGTGGAGCGGTATCTCATCCCGGGTCGAAGCCATCCCCGTGAGTTCCGCCCGAACTGAGATCACCTGGTCCTCCCGGGTCGGGATCACGACCTCGCAGTCGACCGCGAGCCTGCCTGTCCTGTAATCTCCCTGGGACTCCCGCACTTCCTGGTCGCGATACTCGAGTCTTCCACCCAGGTAGGCGCCCCGGCGTGGATTCAGCGCATCGTCCCGCGCGTCGTATCCAGCCTCGACTGCTGTCCTGTAACCTTCTGTGGTCGACTCCTCCGGCCCCCCAGGTACGTATCGCTCACTGCCGACCGACCAGGTGACGGTCGTGCGTGGACCGAAATGTGCCGATACGAAAAGATCCGCCTCCACCGTCGTGTAGAGCGTGTCTCGTATCACCTGCTCGCCTCGAACGCCGACGTTGACAGGCGCCCCAAAGAGCCACGGTTCCTCGTATCTGAACGTGATGCGCTCATGCCGGGGCTGCAGACGCTCCCACGAAGCCGCCGCCTTACGCCCCGTGCCGGCCATATTTCCGAGATGTATGTCGACCAGCCCGGTGAATTCCCCACCGCCCTCGGTGTCGGGCGCGTACCCAAGAAGCCCGGATATGCTGTTCACCGTTCGCTCGGATACGACGATGCCCACGGCGGCGTCCCCGGTCACAGGATCGAACACCACGACCGGCTCTTGAACCTCCGAGAATATCCCGAGTCGTTCGAGCTGCGGACGTACGGCTTTCAGGATGCGCGCGTCGTAGGACCGTCCCGGGATGATCCCGGTCTCCCGGACGATCACGCCATCGCGCGTCAGATCGTTTCCGAAGAGAAACACCTGTCCAAAGCGAACGGCCGCACTCTCATGGATGTCCAGCTCCAGAGTGGGACGTTCACTTCTCCGCGCAACTGAGATCTCCGGAGTAACCGTTGCAAAGGGACGACCGGTCGCAGCGTACCAGTCCAGAATCGAGTAGATATCGTCCTCAAGCGACATCAGGCTGAGCACGTCTCCAGAACCGAGTTCCATCCGTCGTCTGAGATCTGCCTCATCCAACCCATCCACACCCGTCAGGCGAACGATGTCCAGTCTGGCATCGGGACCTTCATCTATCTCCACGTGAACCAGAAGACCGTCGGGGCTGTCTATCCAGTCCATTTCCACCCGGCCAAATGGACGACCGCGAGTGACGAGCAGAACCAGTAACGAGTCGACTCCCGCGCGCACGCGCGTAGTGTCAAACACATCGCCGGACCTGAGATCGAGCGCCCTCGCAGCCTCGCGACGGCTCATGCTCTTGTGGCCTTCGATCTCGACGCGCGCTATCAGAACACCGTCCGAGGCGACGGCGCCCGACTGCGCGCTCGCCGATTCTCCGGTGCCGGCCTGCGCGCTCGTCAAGGCATCGACGGAGGCGGGCAAACCGGCCGCCCCCACACGAGCCCCTGATCCGACAAGCGCACAGAACAGTGCTGCGATGAGCACACCACAGTGCAAGCGGCGTCGCTTGATCAACGTATCCGAACTCTCTCTTGTGCTAGAAGAACGCATTGAGCCTCATGTCGACCGTATGCCTGACATCGACATCCGGACGCCTTTCTCCCGAGTAGTTAACACTTCCCGTCAGGAACCTGTTGAACCTGTAGTCACCGGAAAGCCTCCATTCAGCTGAAGCTCCAGCCAGCCTTCCGTCGGCCATGTAGCTCGGCAACGCTCCGCCAGAGACCTCCACTCCGGATCGGGTCAGGCTGGCGGTCACGGCGCCTCGCCCCTTGAGACGATAGATCAGCGTCGGGGTGATCTGCCAGACTCCTACGTCGACGTCGGATACGGCATCACTCTCAAGCCCATAGAGCCCAGTCAGCTTGATCTCAGCGCCCCCGAGCTTCCTGCTGCCGACCTCGGCAAGGATGGAACGTTCATCCAGATCGTAGTCCTCGAGGCTACCGCCCGCCTCTCGCGCCCTCACGACAGTATCCACCTGAACACGATAGGTGATCCCCCCCGACGGGGAGACTTTGAGTTCCAGAGTCCCGCCACGCTCCTTCAGCTCCTCCGGCGAGTTGGTGTAGACACGATCCAACCGGTCGCGAGTCTTGACAGCCAAGCGCACAGAAAGAACCCCGCTCGACTTGTACCTTACAACGTGGCGTCCCGTCAGATCTCCGGTGACCGTATCCTCTCCTCTGAGCACGGACGAATCCAGAAGATAGAGCCGAGCCTTGTCACTCGTCCCCGTAACTTCCCTGAGCTTCAGGCTGCTCTCGAGCGACAACCCTGCCAGAAATCTCTTCCACGCGCTGGGATCGGGCATCCAACGGTCGTCCCTGCGGCTGCTTCTGAAACGAAGCGACCACCTGCTCCCGACAGACAGCTCTGTCACCGGCAGAAAATTCCCGGTGGAGACGATGCGCGTCACTTCGACCCCGTCCTCATCAGTCACAAACCGTTCCTTCTCCTCTACCTCGGTTGCCGTAACCGAGTACTTGAGCTCCCCCTTGAGGGCACCGTTCATCGACCGGTGGCCGAGCGTGACCGCGGCAAGATCGTACTTGGTCCCGGGCTCCACAAACCCCTCCGCGACATCCGTTTTCTTCCTCACCACATTGCCTTCGACCGTCAGCGCCTCCCAGCGCCTGAGCTCTGCACTCATCTCCTCCGTTCTGGTAGTAGACGATTCAGCCCAGGCTCCTCCATCCGAGGTCCGTTCAGTGACCCGGTAGCTCGCCGCAATTCTGAATCTGACATCTTCACTTCCGGAGCTCTCTACCGACGCTCCGCGCTCGGCATAGCGTTCTCCATCATTGTTCTCAATATGGGAGTCATGCCTGTAGCTCAGGCCCGGCCGAACGGGGCCAAATGCGTAGCTGGCGCCGGCGCGGTAGAACTCTCGTTCCCTCTGGAGCGACGAGTCTGCCGAAACTCTGTGTGTCAGATCAACGAGGCCGCCACCGGCCCACACACTCCCCCGCTCGAGAGGGCTTGCCGACATGGAAAATCCCACTCGATTCGACTCGAGTGCATCACCACGTTTGAGCGAACCTTGAGACAGCTCGATGCCACCCCCACCCGGCAGAGAAAGGGCCAGCTTCCCTTCACCCAGAAGCTCTTCCCGGGGAAGGTCAAGACCCTTGAGCTCCCAGACTTCTTCGTAGCGAACATCTCTGAGGCGCCCCACTCCCTCGAAGCTGCCCCCAACACGCCTTCCGGCGAAACCGGCGGTGGCCTCAACTCCACCGAGGAAGCCCACGCGAATGCCGGGCGTAGATGCACGCAGGACGGTCGCGTTTCCGAGATTGTCCTCATCATCCAGATCGGAGAAGGTATTCCGGTCGAAACTCGAGACGGCAGCCTCGGCAGAAACGAATCCATCCCGTCCGAATTCCCACCGGCCATCCAGTCCCACGATGCTCTTGTCCTGAGGCATGGGAAGCGACTTGCCCAGGCGAAAGTCGCCTTCACCCTCACCCACGTAGTAGTAGAAACCCCCAAGATAGTCGAAATCGTACGCGCCGCCGCTCCGCTCGAAACTCAGGTCATAGACCCCTGAATCGGCTCCCGCGTATTCGAAGTACCCCTCTTGAGTGAGCGTGTACTCCCCATTGCCGATTCCAAGCGAGTCGATACCGTCATCGTGAGCCAGTTCGATATCGTCCCCAGCCGCCTCGAGAACGGTTATCTGACTCTGAGTGAGAGTGGAGGTCGCAGCATCTCCGCGATCGTCCGACTCGCGAAAGAACCCGGCTCCAATGACAAACTGTCCATCACCCGCAACGAATGTGGTTCTTCCCCCGTAGATGTTCCTGCTGTAGTCGCTGGTGGCGTACTCGTAGTCGACAACGATCTCGCTGTCACCCGTAATGTGCCGGCGCTCGGTGAACTCTATCTCGCCCGCCGTGTACTCGATCGTATAGTCGTTGTCCTTTCCCCGCCGGAGTTTCTCCCCGTCAAGCCAGATGCGTTCACTCCCCGCTACAACAGTTATCCCGGTCGCACCGGCTCTATCAGTAAGAAGATAGGGACCCTGCTTCCCGGCGCTCCCACGAAATATCTGGCTTGTGTACTCGCCGCCGGCGCGCGCACCGGCCAGCACAATTGCCCCCCTCCCCACTTCCCCTGCGACCTTGACACCAGATAGATCCCGTCTCACATCCAGAAGGCTCCCCCCATCTATTTCAAGAACATAGTCACCCATCGTGGCCGTCACGTGTTCGCTCTCGATCTCGACGAGTACCTTGTCCAGAGAACGGAGCTCCTCCGTGTCTCCCTCTGGAATGAGGGGCGTGTTCTGGTCCGACAGATAGGCGGTCACGCTCACATCGCGCGTTATCCTGCCTGAGATATTGAGTCGCAGTGACTGCTCCAGCTTGAGGTCGCGACCGGATCCCACGGTGATTCCAAAGGTCTTGGCGCCACCGACCTTGAGTGATGCAGGCTTCGTCCGAGCAGCCGGACCCGCCCCCGAAGCAACGACCATTCCTCCGGGCCCGTGCCCGTCGGCATCCGCCTGTCCGGCCGCGTAGTCCCGCCCCGAATCGGGCGCCGAGCCGGCTCGCAGGAAAAGATCCGGCAACTGCGCCGACGAGTCGAGGATCGACCGGCGGTAGACGACGTGAGCAGAGATGGGATAGTAGCGGTAGCGGAGGACGATTTGAGCGCTCTCGCTGACGGCGACGGAGAGCACCAGTTGCCCCATTGTATGATCAATGGCGTAGTCACGGCCACGTACGGCCGGCCGCCCATCGATGAAAAGGGAGTCACTCCCGGCGAAGACGAGCGCGTCCGGAAGGATTACTCCCGAGGCAACCTCGGCCGCCGAGAACGTGAGTTCCCGTTCACCGCTTGTGACCGAAAGGTGACCGGCACGGGCGTCCGGGGCGAACGTCACGAGAAGAACGAGAGACACAGGAAGCACCGCCGACGCGGCACGTTGGATCCTATTCATGGATCACTCACAGGCACCGTAGACAAGATCGATGATGGTCAGCCGACCGGCGGCACGGTCGAGCACAAGCAGACGACCGTTGTCGTCGAGCGCAAGCCCCACAGGCTCAAAGGCCTCCGGCAGTCCGTTTCCCTCAAGCGCCACCGCCGTTACAAGCCCGTTCCTCGCGCTGAACGCCACAATACGGCGCCCCGTCGTATCTGCAGTGATAAGATTGCCGTGGGAGTCGAACGTGAGAGCGCACGGTTGGAAGCCGCCTTCCGGCAGCGCTACCTCGTACAGCTGCGAGCCGAATTCATCGAAGACATGAACAACGCCTGCCCCCGGATCGGAGACAGCGATTTGCCTGGATGGCCCCATGACAACATCACACGGCGACACCAATTCACCCGGTCCACCTCCGAAGCCGCCCAGCGGCTCCAGGGCCTCTGCAAATTGTGAGTAGACGACCACGGCCTGTTTGTCTTCGTCGACGATGAAAAGCTCACCTCCACTCCCTATCGCAATGCCGACCGGAGTGCCCGTTTCGTCTTCATCAACGATTCGATCAAGGTAGTTGCCGCGTTCGTCAAAACGCTCCACGCGTCTGTTCCCTTCATCGAGAACATAGATATAGAAACCGGGATAAACGGCCAGATCCGTTGGAGTATCAAACTGCCCCTCATCCCAACCGTACCCTCCGAACTCCACGACAAGCTCGCCCGTATCTGTTAATACCAGCACGCGATTATTGCCCGAGTCAGCGATCAACATGTCTCCACGGCGGTCGATCGCAAGAGCTTGCGGAGAATCCAGACCCCACTCCCCACTCCCCGGCATATCACCAATAAGCTCGAACGCGACTATACAACGAGCATCACCGACTCGCGTAGAAATGCCGGCATCGGAGGAGCATGCGCTGCCCGCAGCTGCAAGGAGGCAGCCGACGGCAAACGCGTATGTTCTGGAACCTTGCATGAGCCCTCCTCTCCGAGTGAGTCTGGGAATTCGTAGGGAGGGACAGAAGAGAGCGTGGATCGGGCGGGGTGCTAGAACGTCATCTCGATCGTCACTTGGCTGCCCAAAGACCCATTGTCGTCCATGACGGGCGCAACAAATAGCCTCGCGTGTGGTTCACTCTTGAGACCCAGGTTGTGCCGACGGGCCATCCAGGCGCTGTCGATGCCGCTTATCGCACGATTCAGAACCGCGAGCCCGAGCATATGGAATGCATTCTGGCGAGAAAGCGCTTCGCTGTGGCGAAGATCCAGGTACTCGGAAAACCGTGTCCTGCTCTCCCATTCCCAACCAGCGTCCCCGAAGTAACCGTGCTGTGCAAAGTAATCACTCTGAGCGTCCAGGTCGTCGGGATAGAGGCTGCGCGCCTCGCTCCTGATCCCCTCATTGTAGCTGTCCTCACCCTCGCTGCTGATGTAGTCAGCGATGTCCTGATAGTACTCACTCGTCGATCCTTGCGGCACACCGGCAAAAACGGAGGCAAACTCCCTGTAGTCGTCCTCACGCATACTGCTCTGGATCCCGAACGAAACGTATCCGATCCAGATGGCGCCCTCTGCGGCCATGAAGGCCCTTCCACGACCATTGTTCCCCGTATACATCTCTCCCCAACCGGGGAGAACCACCGACATGAGAAGTGCAACCATCGGGTTCTTCGAACCTGTGCCGAGATCCGGCGCGGAAGTTCTCCTGCCGTCTCCACTCGGACCAGGACCGGCCAGGCCCTGAGTCTCGTTCAGAGAGAGCCCGCTCATCTCGAGTCCCGCGCGCGCGCTGCGTGCACGCGAATGATCAACGGTGAGTGCGGCCGATGCCGCTCCGGACATGAGGAGGGCGATGGTCAGAAGAGCTGTAACGGTGCGATTCATGCGCCACCCCATCAGTAGGTTGTCACGAAAGCCACGCTGAGACCGGCCGCGTTGTCGGGTACCCCGAATTCGATACCGGTCTTGGCCGAAGCAGTGTGCTCCTCAGTCCCGCGTCCTCTGGCCAGAATAAACGAGTCCACGGCGCTCACGACGTGATTCAAGAGCGCGGCCATCATGAAATACCGTGCTTGCCTGAGAGATGTGTTACTGTCCCGCCGCATTCCCCAGTACTCGTTGCGGAGCTCCATAGCCTCCGAGGG
>JAUVLP010000201.1 GCA_030600655.1 Candidatus Eiseniibacteriota bacterium | reverse complement strand
GTACTGGTTCCACCCGGAGTTGTTGATTCGATCACCGCTCCGCATGAAGCCAACGTGCGTTCGATGGTCAGCGGCGAACATCCCGGCATTGGTGGCAACGCTAAGACCCTCAAGCTCACACCAGCGCTTCGCCGTCATGCTCCCGTCACGCGTCGAGAGCAGGACGAACTCCCACAACTCCGGATCAACTCGCAGTATCGTGACCGTGGAATCCCCGACCACCGTGGACATGCCCGTCTTGAATCGTCCTAACTCCATTCCCGGAGCCAGTTCAGACCATTGTGCGTCGCTGATGGTGGGGAGCGCAGCCGTATCGGGTGGAGATGTCTGTGTGGTTGCCTTCCCCAGCTCAGTACACAGGGCAGGATAATCGCCATCGGTCTGCTCCGCATACTCGGCCGAGTATTCAGCGTGTAGATGATCGAGGAACGACGGCAGATCCGCTGCTGCGGTCGTCGCAAACAGCAGAGACAGTATCCAAATCAGTGCCTTCAATGCTCCCTCCATGAGTCAGTCTACCGGCCCTCGAACTCACGTTCGGCGGTCGCCGGGGTATGCTCTTTCAGATATCGAAACAGCTCCGTACAGGTCCTGCACTCGCCGACCTCATCGATGCGCGCGCTCCAGAAGTCCTCATCGAGGCCCTCCACCCTGACGATCCCGATGGGGCCTGATGCCAGCAGGGCTTGGTGCCTCGGGTCCTGCCTTGCAATGTCGATGAGCTCCTCATAGCTGTTTTCCACGATACTTCCCAATGGAGGGGCAACCTCGTTGTCGCACGCGAATGCATCACCCGTGTGCGTGATGTGAACCTGCATGCTGGTGTCGATATCGGCTGTCCTGACATTGCAACTGCTCTTCCCCCAGTGTTCCTTCAGGGAGACATCCGCACCCCTCCCAATAGGGATGATTCCATCCGCAAGATCAGGCTTTCGAACATACGCGCCCTCTGGTCCGAAGACCTCCCCGGCAAGCAAGACCGCACGATCGTAGTTGCTCCGGATGAGTCCCGACTCGAAGTGGAACTCATCATCGCACAGGAAGTCTATTCCGTCTGCCCCCAGGCTCTTGATCTGGCGGAACCTGGATCGCGTCTCGTTGTCACTGGTAGCCCATTGACCGGTCGTGTGGATAGTGACTCTACGCGTCTCCTTCTTGCCACCGAGACCCTCGAGTATTGTTATGAGGAGAGCGTAGTCAGCGAACGGATCGCCACCGGTCAGCTCGAGATTGTAGACATCATCCTTGGGCAGATGCCCGATCACTCGCTTTGCGTCGGATGAATTCATGCTTAGGCCGCTTGGTGACGCTTCGACCAAACAGTGACGACAGACGAGGAAGCAGCGCATCGTGATCGCCCAGGTTATCTGTCTGAATGCACGTTCCGTCATGATTTCTCCAAGGGTTGGTTCGCGGGAGTCACTTGCGGTTGTGGACGCATCGAGGCCGTCCACAAGCGGCCGGGTGCCGAAGTGGCAAAATCAAGGGCACACGGTTCTAGCCACACGAAACCCGTTGCCGTAGCTATTGCCTGGGAGACCGAAGAACCGCCCCGCACATTGAATCATCATCAACCACTACTGTTTTCTGTGACCCCACTGGCCCATGTCTGACGTCCACGCCAGTTCACTCCTACTACGGCCGCTATCCTCCAGCTCGCGCAGTGACATGCTACAGCGCCACGGCTTCGGCAGCCCGGTACCACCTCGCACTGTGAACAACTCCACAAACCCGACGGCTCTTGGAAGGAGAGCTGGATATGAGGTTGATTTCAGACTCCGAACGAGCTCGGGCAACAGTGCGTGCCACTCAGATGGACGCACCGCCGCGCGGAACCGCACCGAGCCACCTGCATCCACATCCACCTGCAGGAGAATGTCTACCCCACTGACATCGCCTCTCGACTCGAAGAACCCCCGCATGCGGGCGTCGATCGCCTTGAGAAACAGATGAAGCGTTGAGGCATCCACATCATCGAGACCCATGAGACAGAACATGCCATCCGGATAAACTGCAGCTCCGTCCCTTGGTGATTGCTGATTCGCCGGCTCAAAGGTGCGAAATCCAGTACTCGACGTGTACCGCTTGCCGTCACACGGGTTCTCGAATTCGTCGCAGATCCAATCAACAGCAAGATCGCACTCGCTGTTGCACGAGACGTGCAGCGTCTCCCGATTGACAAGACACGTCTCGAACCGCTCAAACTCATCCTTGGTCAGGAAACAGAAGAAGCCATCCTCCACTTGACGCACCTCGTTGCCATCTTCGCTCTCTGCAAATGCCACGAAGCATGCGGCGATCGACCGCCC
This sequence comes from Candidatus Eiseniibacteriota bacterium, assembly GCA_030600655.1. Classification (GTDB taxonomy): domain Bacteria; phylum Joyebacterota; class Joyebacteria; order Joyebacterales; family Joyebacteraceae; genus Joyebacterum. The sequence continues at coordinate 495 of JAUVLP010000201.1, read as the reverse complement.
TCGCGAGCCAGCAGCGGCAATGGCCTCTGACTGTCTTGTGCCCGGGCCCCACACGAAGCATGCATCCGCCGCAGGCTCAAGATCCATCAGAATCGCGCGCGGGGTCCCCGGCTCGAGCTCGAGACTCGCGTTGTGAAGAACATCCCCATGTCGCGGAAGGAACCGGACTCGAAGGACATCTCCCTCCTTGCACGCCGTCGCCCACGGAACCTCGAGGACCGGAAGCCGAGACAAGACACTGTCTGGCACACCGTGGGCTGCGGGCACAGCTGGGCGGTCGAGGTCCGTCCAAGGGGGCCATGGGAAGTAGTGAGCCATCAGTCCTAGATTAGAGAGCAGTCTAAGCGAACCACAGCGCAGCTTCACCTCCATGTCCTCATCGCACAGAGGCATCGCGGAAAGGCACGCGTCGGGCAGAGGAACGCCGTGCAAGGGACTCGAGCGAACATAGAGGATGTTCTTGCAGCCTAGTGTAGTGTCCCATGTTTAACTTGA
>JAUVLP010000024.1 GCA_030600655.1 Candidatus Eiseniibacteriota bacterium | reverse complement strand
CAGTCGGTCCGGATGCACATCATCCCGCACCGAGGCATTATCCTGCCTGCCGACTTCCGGCTCGTCGCTCGCCTGCTCCTGAACCCGCCCGAACATGAGTCCTATCTCCCACCCATCACTAAGAGCATGTCGATTCCCAAGGGGCAGAGGTCAGGGATTAGGAGCGCTGTGCGAGATTCCGGGCCTTCGTCTTCGCGGACTTGCCCGTCCTCTTCCTCAGGTAGAAGAGCTTCGCTCTTCTGGCCTTGCCATAGCGTGTAACCCTGATCTTCTGAACGTTCGGCGACCTCAGGGGAAAGATCCTCTCAACACCGATACCCTGGCTCACTCGCCGCACGATGAACGTCTCGTTCACACCACTCCCACGTCTGGCAAGCACTGTCCCCTCGAACGCCTGGGTCCGTTCCTTGCCGCCCTCTCTGATGCGCACATCCACGCGCACAGTATCGCCGACGGCGAACTCAGGAGCATCGGTTCGCTCACTCAGAAGCTCTATCTCTCTTACCTTCTCGTTCATTCCTGAACTCCCATGTAGATCGAGGCCTTTTCAACCGGCCCGTGCTACTGCTCCGTCTCCATCTCTCTCAGTATTTCCCGATCCTCATCAGTCAGATCAGCCTTCTCCAGCAGGTCGGGTCTCCGTTCAAGCGTCACCCTCAGAGCCTGCTCCCTCCGCCACCGACGAATCCTTTCGTGGTTTCCGGACAGAAGCACTTCCGGCACATGCATACCCCGAAACTCATCAGGCCGTGTGTAGACCGGCGGCCCCAGGATTCCCTCGTAGAAGGAATCCGTCTCCGCCGATTCGATATCTCCAAGGACACCCGGTATGAGCCGCGTCACAGCATCCACAAGGATCATTGCGCCCAGCTCTCCACCGGTAAGAACGTAGTCCCCTATCGATATCTCATCAGTGACGGCGCCGAGCACGCGCTCGTCAACTCCCTTGTACCGGCCGCAGATAAGAACCATCCGGCTGTGGCGGGAGAATTCCAGCGCGGTCGCCTGATCGAACTGACGCCCGCGGGCACTCAGCAGCACAACCGCAGTGGACTCCTTCGAGCTGTCGGCCATCACACTCTCAAGAGCATCCAGAACCGGACCGGGCTTCATCACCATCCCGCTACCGCCACCGTACTGGTAATCGTCGGCGGTCCTGTGCTTGTCCAACGCGAAATCCCGTATGTCCACAAGCCTGACATCGAGGATGCCCTTTTCACGAGCCTGCTTGAGAATGCTCTCGTTCAGCGGCCCACAGAGCATCTCGGGAAAGAGCGTGAGAATGTCGATTCTCACTCCGTCCCCCGCCGCATGCCCTCAATCAGGCGCACAACCACTCTGCCGGCCGACACATCCACATCCAGGACCACTTCCTTTATGAAAGGAAGGAGTATCTCCTCCCCGTTGCCTTTCACCACGAGGATATCGCTTGCGGCCTGCGGCATCACCTCGGTGAGCTTACCCAGGTGCTCTCCGTCATCCGTTACGACATCCAGTCCGAGGATATCCTGCACAAGCCAGCGATCATCCCCAAGCACACCAAGCTGCTCTCTGCTCACCCACAGCACCCACGATCGCAGGAGTTCCGCTTGGTCACGTGAGTCGCACGACGAGAATCTGAAGATAGGCCGCCTTGCGTGCCCCCGCACACTCTCCACCGTGAGAAACCGTTCGTTCCCATCCCCGTGTGTCGCTCGGAGCACTGACGCATCTGAGACCAGGTTCGCCAGGTCATTCTTGATTTCGACAATGACCTCACCAGCAAGGCCATGCGGGCGCACAATGGCACCAGCCTCGATCCACTCGTCGAGTTGCTTCATCAACCCTCTCCAAACAGACCGTCCCGGCACAGGAGCTGATCAGTCGATGATCTCGACGGTAGCCTTGCGCTCGGCCTTCGTTGCTGCCGCCCCCACGATGGCACGCATCGCTTTGGCGGTCCGGCCATTCTTGCCGATGACTCTCCCCTTGTCCTCGTCGGCGACCCTGACCTCGTAGACGATCATGTCGCCCTTCATGGTCTCGGTCACCTCGATCTCGTCCGGCCTCGTAACAAGGCGACGAGACATGTACAAGACAAGGTCCTGAAGCGAGAAATCGGTCTCTTCGGCAATCTTGGTCTCTTCCTCGAACATCACACCAGCCTTTCCGGGAGACTGAGAGGTCACGCGTGGCCCCGGCATGAGGACTCCTGTCCTCTACCCCTCGGCCTTGGTGTCGTCTCCGTCAACGCTTCCCTGTACGTCCGCCTGCTCTTCGCCGGCGGGCTCAGGTTCGGCGGGAGGACTATCCGCGGAAACCTCTGCAGCATTACCCTCTGGCTTTTCCGGCGCATCGCCGGCATCGGGCATCTCCTGCTTCTCCGCAGTCTCCTCGCCACCGTCGGGCTTATCCTGCACGTCGTCCACCGCCCCCTTCGCATCATCGGACTTGCCGGCCACTTCTTCCACAGGCGCGGCAGCTGCGGCTTCCTTCGCCGCCTCCTTCTCGGCCTCCTTAGCCTCCGCGTTCTTCGCGGCGACCTTGGCCTCATCCTTCTTCCTCGTACCCATGGCTGTCTTCAGTGCGAGCTTCTGCCGGGCTTCGTCCTCAATGTGGCGAAGCTCGTCGAGCGACTTGCCCTGCTTGTGCTCATGCCACATCTGCATGATGCCGATACTTGAGAAGAGTGAGCGAACCGTATCAGTCGGCTGCGCCCCCTTCCCCAGCCAGGCAATCGCTTTGTCGGTCTCCACCTGAATGTCAGGCGGATTCGTGAGAGGATCGTAATAACCGAGCTGTTCGACGAACCGCCCGTCCCGTGGTGATCGGGAATCGGCCACGACCACCCTGTAGAAAGCCCTGTGCTTCGCTCCCTTGCGCTGCAATCGAATCTTTACAGCCACTCTCAGAACCTCCTCAAGGACCTCCAGTGTCTGGGGTCCATCCGTACCGGCGCCTTCACCGGATCTTCCTCGCCTATAAACCGAAGGGCGAGAGACCGGGGATCTTACCCTTCTTCCCCAGTTTCCCGAACTGCTTCATCATCTTCTTCATCATCTGAAACTGTTTGAGAAGGCGGTTCACATCCTGAACGCTTGACCCGCTTCCGCGGGCGATCCGCTTCCTCCTGCTTCCATCGATGACGTCCGGATGTCGTCGTTCCTCCGGGGTCATCGATCTTATGATTGCTTCAACTCTGACGAGCGCCTTTTCATCCACGGCGTCCGCACCGAGCTTGCTTCCGCCCGGCAGCATCCCAAGGAGTTGCTCCATCGGCCCCATCTTCTTAAGCGCCTGAAGCTGCTCCTGGAAATCCTCAAGCGTGAAAGCCTGCTTCCGGAGCTTCTCCTCAAGTCTGGCCGCCTGCTTGAGATCAGTCGCGTCCTGCACCCTCTCCACCAGCGTGACGACATCGCCCATCCCCAAAATCCGCGACGCCATCCTGTCCGGGTGGAAAGGCTCCAGCGCATCGACCTTCTCGCCCACTCCGACAAACTTGATCGGCTTCCCGGTAACTGCTCTGAGGGAAACTGCTGCGCCCCCTCTCGTGTCACCGTCGAGCTTCGACAGCACAGCCCCAGTGAAGTCAACACGCTCCACAAACGCCTGTGCCACGTTAACCGCGTCCTGGCCGGTCATGCTGTCGAGCACGAGCAGGATTTCCGCGGGGTTTGTGGCCCCGACGATATGCTCCAGCTCGAGCATCAGATCCTCGTCCACATGAAGACGTCCAGCGGTATCGAGAATCACGACGTCGCGTCCGGTCGTTCTGGCCTCGGCGACAGCCGCACCTGCTATCTCGACAGGATCGGCGCCCGTACGACCAGTGTACACAGGCACGTCGAGCTGCCGTCCCAGTGTCGCGAGCTGGTCCTGAGCTGCAGGGCGGTAGGTATCCGCCGCCACCAGCAATGGACGCTTCCCACGCTTCTCCAGGTACCGCGCCAGTTTTGCGCAGAAGGTCGTCTTGCCTGACCCCTGCAGTCCCACGACCATGATAACCGCGGGCGTTCCTGACGGTGACCTGAAGGGTTCACCGGCCCCACCAAGGAGCTTCACCAGCTCTTCGTGGACGATCCGCACCACCACCTGACCCGGGGTCAGGCTCTTGAGAACCTCTTCGCCAACAGCCCGCGCTTTGACATCGTCAACGAAACGTCGCGCGACCTTGAAGTTGACGTCGGCCTCGAGGAGAGCGCGCCGTACTTCGCGCAGCGCTTCCTCTATGTTGGCCTCGCTGAGCCTCCCGCGGCCGGTCAGCGACCTGAATGCACCTTGAAGTCGATCCGAAAGCTGCTCAAACATTCTGGTCCTGAATCCCCCGCACGTGTCTGCGATGTCGGGTTCCACACCGTTGGACCCAACACAAAAGAGGGTCGCAGATACGGGACACACGCAATGCCATAAGCCCTCGCACCCGGACGCAATAACACACACGCCCCGGCTACGCCCTTTCGGACGCCGGGCCTACAAGTGGTACAGACCTGAGAATCTACCAAGATCTCAGGTATTGTGCAAGGAAAAAGGTGAAATAGACAGGGTAAAGCATGGATGCATCGTGAACCACGCAGCAAAATGTAGAAACTGGCCTGCTTCAAGCCCGGACCCTGGCGAGGCTCCCCTTCGGGCCCTACCCCCTGCCGGCAGCGCCGATCCCCTCCCTGAGACCTGGAATCGTCGCCTTGAGCGCCTCCCGGATCAGTGAGAGCATGGCGCGATCAGGCTTACCGGTCCACTCATCCATGAAGAACTTCTTGAACTCGATCGCGAGGACACAAGATGTCTTGGGGAATCGATCGTGTATCCATCGGGAGAAGTGACCGCCGGTGAACTTCACATTCTCTCGCACGTCCAGATGCCTGCCGCCGAAATCGAAACCCGAAAGCTCGTTCATGAAGCGTTCGATGAGCGATGCCCAGTGCTCTCTGTCCGTGTTCCCGGTGCCGACGTTGACCTCCGGAGCGCCACGCGGATCGTCCGCCGGTCCGCCCGGACCGGAGCGTATGTGATTGTAAGTGTGAAGATCGAGTACTACAAACGCGCCGAACTCGCGTTCGAGCTTCGAAAAGAGAGCGCCCATTGAGGAGTAGAAAGCATCGTAGTGCTCAAGCGAAACTCTGAGTTCCGCCGGCGACGGTGGAGTAGCCCAGACCTCCAGACCCCAAGCATCCTGCGAAGTCAGATAGACGGCCTTCTCGCGCAGGCGGTTGACATCCACCTCGAATCTGGACCGCTTAACGATGACACGGACATCACCGACATCGGTCCAGAGACCGGTGAAGGGATCCTCTTCTTTCAACCGGTCGGCTTCATCGATTTCCATGATGGAGAGAAGCTCGGGCCGCACCGCGTGCCCGTCATGGATGGCCGTGACCACGATGGGACCCAGCCCTGTAGTTGTGAATCCGTTCGGAGGTAGTGTGAGGTCCTGCTCGCGCATCCGATCCCCCTACCCGAGACCACCTTCGGCGGCTTCCCTGATGGCAGACACAGCCGCAAGGGAATCATCGGACTTGAAGATGGCGGACGCGGCCACGAGAACCTCTCCCCCATGTGACGCAACGACGGGAGCCGTCGTCAGGTTGATGCCGCCATCCACTTCGATCAGGAAGCCCAAGCCCCGCTCACGCTTCCAGTCGGCGACCTGCTTGAGCTTGGGCATCACTTCACTCATGAAGGACTGCCCTGAGAAGCCGGGATTGACGGTCATGATGAGGGCGAGATCGATGCTCTCAAGATACGGTTCGAGGTCTTCGGCCGGGCTGGGTGGATTGACGGCAAGACCCGGCTTCGCACCCCGCTCTCGGATGAGTTCGATGACGCCTGTCACATCATCACAGGCTTCTGCGTGAAAGACGATATACTCGGCGCCTGCATCGGCGAATGCGTGTACGTAAGCGGCGGGGTCCGCGATCATGAGATGCGCATCTATCGGAAGCTCCGTGGCGCGTCGGATGGCCTCGGCGATGAAGGGCCCCATGGTGATGTTGGGTACGAAGTGACCGTCCATCACGTCCAGGTGGATCATGTCGGCGCCGCCGGATTCCACAAGGGCGATCTCCTCACCGAGCTTTGTGAAATCCGCTGAGAGTATGGATGGTGCTATCTGGATCCGGTGAGTGTCCATTGAAGCAGAATCCTCCTCCGCTACATGACGACCAGTGCATGACGACCAGTGTATGGCGAACACATATGATGACTCGCACAGAGCGATCGACATCCGCCCCGTCGCTACCCGTTGCCTACCCTGATAACAACGCTCTCGCCTTCAGTCACACGCGCGCCGGGAGCCGGATCCTGGACTATGACCACATCGCGCAGTCTGCTGCCCCTGCTCCTTCTTCGTTCGTACGTGGTCGAGCGCACGACGAGCCCCAACCCCTCCGCTATCACCCGGGCCTCCTCCGGCGTCTTACCAATGAGGGTCGGCATAGCCAGTTCGATGGGAGTCGGCCCCAGGCTGACCAGGATGCGAACCCCGGTGCCGACGGGCACCACGGAACCCGTGCCGGGATCCGTCCCGATGACCAGCCCACGATGCACCAGAGGCGTGTGCACCTCAATGAGCTCGGAGACCGCGAGGCCTGCATGTTCCGCATCGAGCTGAGCCTGCCTCGCAGTGAGACCACCAAGTCTCGGTATGACTCTGACATCGAAGCCTGAACTCAAGACGACCGCGACGGTCCGCCCCCGCTTGATCTCCACTCCGGGAGCAGGGATCTGCTTCAGCACGTGGCCTGAGGGCAGAAGGGCATCCGGCCGCTCCGTGTCGACGCGTATCTTGAGCCCCTCCATCTCCGCGGCATTGCGGGCCTCCACGATCGATCGCCCTACGAGTTGCGGCGTCTTCGCCAGGTCGCCTTGTCGAACGAGCATGGGCATCACGGCGAAATTCGCGAGCAGGGCTGCGCTGACACCCGCGGCGGCGATCGCCGAAGCGTAGAACAGAATGCGTTTCCAGATCGAACGGCTGGGACGGTCGCCGCTCTCCGCATCCTTCTCATCTTTCAGTGCAGTATTGAATATCATGTTGCCGTCTTCCGAACGAGTCTCGCTGCAAACGCACCGTCTATCCCGTGCTTGTGCGGCAGGATTCTAGCATAACCTCCATCAACGAACATGTCCGGAACGTACCCTGACGCATTGTCCAGAACGAAATCGTCTCGCTTCATCAGAAACTGCTCCACCACTCGTTCGTTCTCCTCCGGCTCGAGCGAGCAGGTGCTGTAGACAATGCGGCCGGCCTCGCGCGTCATGTCCGCGGCCTGGAGCAGCAATCGAAGCTGCCTGCTCGCTTGCCGCGATAAGATCCCGCGCGGGTGATAGCGTTCGTGGTCTTCGATCTCCCCTTCCGTCCTGTCTCTGGCCCTGAGATCGAACTTCCACCTCGAATCGGGTCTCCGGCTCAGCGTCCCCGTCCCCGTACAGGGCGCATCCACGAGAATCGCGTCCGCGGCGTCCGTGACATCAGACGTCGCTTCCCCACAGAGCACTTCGCAGTTGGGCACATGTAAACGCTCCGTGTTTGCCCTCAGCATCTTGGCCCTTGAACGCGAGATCTCGAACGCCAGGATCCGGCCCCTTCCACGCATGAGATCTGCAATGTAGGTAGTCTTGCCACCGGGGGCGGCGCAAACATCGATGACCCGCTCGCCCGGTTTCGGATCGAGGAGCTTCACCGCGACGAGAGTGCCCTCGTCCTGAACCTGCATCAGTCCTCCTGCGAAGGATGTGAGGCGCGTGATGTCCCCCACCCCCACAAGTTCGACGCACTCATCGAAGTACCGGCCCGGACGCGTCTCAACTCCCTGGCTGCCGAGGGCCGATACCAGCCCTTCAGTTGTGACCGAAAGCCCGTTCGCCCTGACGACAAAGCGCGGAACTGTGTTGTTGTACTCACAGAGGGTAATTGTGTTCTCAAGCCCGTAGCGTTCGATCCACCTGGCGACGAGAACGCGAGGGTGTGAGTAGACAACACTGACGTGATCGATCGGATCTCTCTCGATGTCCGGGAAATCGGGTCTCAGGCCGGTCAGAATGTTCCTGAGTACCGCATTGACCAGCCCCGCGGTCCCCTTGTGCCCATACCGTCCAGCAAGTGTTACCGATTCATTGACGGCGGCCCTCGGTGGTATTCTGTCGAGGAAATCTATCTGGTAGAGGCCGAGTCTGAGCGCAGTTCTTATGGGAAGAGGGAGGGATTTGAAGCCTCCCTTAACATACTGCTCCAGCACCCAGTCGATGCGCCCCTTCAGGCGCAGGATTCCGTACACAAGGTTCTGAGTGAGTGCAACATCGCGTGAATCGAGGCCGGCCCCCTTGAGCTGGCGGTCCAGGATCGTATCGATCTTGCCGCTGCCCGATTCCCATTCCGAAAGAGAGAGAAGAGCGAGTTCTCGTGCGTTCATAGCGTTCCCGTCTCGCGCGGTCGGATCCCGCCGTCATCTACGACGAAGAGCTCCATCGCATCGCGAACCATGTCGAGGGCGACGGTCGTGTCACAGCACGGCCCGTTCGGGCGCTCGTTGAGCACACCATAGACGGGAAGCGGATAGCTGTCCCTGATGCCGCTCGTGAGATCCGTCTCGCATGCGACGGCGATGATGGCGACCGGCCGCTCCTCCACAATAATCCTCCTGGCAAGCGTCCCGCCGGTGGCAACAGCGACCGACAACCCAAACTCGTTCGCCAGAGATAAGAGCCCTGCGATGACACATCTGCCACAGCCTCGGCAATTATCGATGAGACCACCCGTTATTTTGTGCGGGCAGTCCATTGACTGGAGACAGTGAGGCAAAAGGAGAAGCAGCTTGCCCCCGCGTATCGACTCCTGCCCCGCCATAACGAGAGCGTTGTTGACCGCGATGAACGAGCGCTTCACCCTGTCTCTCTCGATTCTCATCAACCCTGCCAGCATGAGGACAGGAGGAAAGAGAATACGTATGACAGTGCCAGTAATGCGATGACTGAAGAGGATTCTACGCCCGGTCAACGCAGAGAGAGCGATGATGAAAAGACCGGCTGCTATGACGAAGGCTGCAAGAAGCGCTGCGCCGCCAACTATCGCGGGAAGGCCGGGATAGAACTCATTCAGGCGCGGGGAAATCAGATACCAGACGAGCCCGGCAATGGCAACAAGCGCCAGAATCCCTCCTGCGGCGATCATGATGAAGAGTTTCTTCTCTCCCTGCTTCACGCTCGGACCCCAGTCTCAAGCATCCGGTCGCTCGAACGGACACGTGCCCGGTTCAGGCCTGTAGCCTCTTGCGAACTCCGCGCCCGTCATCTCCCGTTTGCCTTCAGGTTTCACGCTGGTCAGAAGAACAGAACCATCCGCGGTCGCCACCTCGATCCCGGCTTCGGAGATCGAGAGAATCTCGCCTGGCTTACCGGCTGCTGATGCCTCACCTGCATCGCCTTCCGGCGTCGCCGGGCGAGGCTCCGTGACTTGCCGTGCCCGTGTCACCAGAAGCCCCTTGCCCCTGAACCAGGTATACGCCCCAGGCCACGGTGTCATTCCTCGGATGTGGTCAGCGACAGTTCGAGCATCGCTTGCCCAGTCTATCTCCCCATCCTCTTTCTTGAGCTTCCTGGCGTAGCCGACGCGAGGTTCACCCTGTGGAATTCCGGGAGCCTTCCCGCGCTCGATCAGACCGAGTGTCTCCACCAAAAGATCACCGCTCAGATCGGACAGTCTCTCAAAGAGCTCGCCGGCGGTCTCATCAGGCCCAATTGGGATGCTCCTGGAGAGGATGATCTCCCCCGCATCCACCTTCCGCGCCATGTACATGGTCGTTACGCCTGTCTCGGATTCCCCGTTGATGATGACCCAGTTGATCGGAGCCACTCCCCGGTAATCCGGCAGCAGCGAGGCGTGCGCATTGATGGCTCCGCGCGACGGGATATCGAGAAGCCTCTGCTTCAATATCTGTCCAAAGGCAACGACGACCAGGACGTCCGGCGCCAGAGATTGCAGGAGCGCGGCGAACTCGTCGGTATTGACAGTTTCGGGTTGCTCAACCGGTATGCCTAGATCGAGAGCGGCAAGCTTGACAGAAGGAGCGGTCAGCTTCCGCCCTCTGCCCGCCGGCCGGTCGGGCTGGGTCACAACAAGTCGGATATCGTGACCGCCGGAGTTAATCTTTTTGAGGGAGGGGACCGCGAAGTCCGGAGTTCCCATGAAGACTATTCGCATGATGGCAACTCTGTGGGGCAGAATCCCTGAGAACTGCGCCCTATGTTCTCCTGATCCGTGATTTGAGGAGCTGCCTCTTTATTGGGTTCAGATGATCAAAGAAGAACTTCCCGTGGAGGTGATCTACCTCGTGTTGAAAGATCCTCGCGAGAGCGCCCTCGGCCTCGAGCTTCACTGGACGCCCGTCTCTGTCGAGCCCCTTGACTATGACCGTCGCCGGACGCTGAACGTCCGCCGTTATGCCGGGACAGCTCAGGCAACCCTCTTCGACCACCGTTGCCCCCACCCCGTACACGATCTCGGGATTTATTACAACTACGGCTCCGTCGTGCACGGCCTCCAGGCCTTTGTACTCCGGCGGCGGCTCGGCCACAATCAGCGCGATCGCACGACCGATCTGCGGGGCAGCAAGTCCCACAGCCGGCGTGTCGCCATTTCGCATGGTGTAGATCATGTCGTCAATGAGGCTTCTGATCTCATCAGTGACCTCGCTGATCTGCTCCACACCGTTTGTAAGAACGGGGTCCCCATGTTTGACAACTGGAAGTACACGCATCGAATGACCTGCCGGTTCCTGTTATCTAACGGCGCTGACCGACGTCTTGGCAACTTCCACCTTCACACCATCGGCTATCCTGATGACGAGCCTGTCATCGTGCACATCCTGGATCTCACCGTAAAGCCCACCAATCGTCACAACCTTGTCGCCACGCTTGAGCGAGTCGATCATCGCCTGACGCTCCTTGCGGCGCTTCGATTCGGGCCGGATCATCAGGAAGTAGAAGATGGCGAAAATGGCGACCAGCATGATGAGCATACCCGAGTTACCGCCTGACGAACCTTCAGTACCGGTCGAACCCATCGCGTGAGCCACTTCCGGAAACAGCAACATCAAGAACAGCATATCCGAAACCTCCTGATGAAAAATACTCTCGCCATACCTCCGACCTGGCCGTCTAGTGCGTCACATTATTGTGGTCTGAATCGGGCGGCAAGCCGTCGCGGAATCGATCATCCTTCACCTTCTCCATCTCATCAAGGAGCTCACCGGGATCGACGCTCCCGTTGCGGGAGAGCACTCTCACGAGCGCCTCCAGCGACAGGGTATTAGACAATGCCAGCTCCTCGAAAGAGATCTCACGCTTCACTCCGTCCTTCACCATAATGATACCGGGGCTCGGCGTCTTCTTCTTCTCGTCCTTGCGCTTCTTCTTGAACACCTCGTGGTCTCCCTCTTGGCAATCGTCAACATGACCATCAGGATGGTATCAGGGAGCGGCCAATCAGTCAAGCGAGGCTCTGAGGAGGAGCGACCTACCTGTACAACGCCTTGATGAGCCCCCAGCTTGTGGGCTCCACCAGAACCATGCCGCCATTCAGATAGAACAGGTTCTGGCCAAAGCCGACCGCGAGGAAGAGGTCCGGATCACCATCGGCGTCCATGTCCGCGAGTTCGATGCCCTTGCCATACCCCTCCGGCGGCACTTCCGGTCCCACAATCATCTGCGGATTCTCCACGAACTCGAAGGATTGCGCTGTCCCAATGTTCTCGAAGCACTGTGGCTGGGTGTCCGACAACACGCGCACGACATCGAAGTCCCCGTCTGAATCGATGTCGCCCACAGCAAAGGAGGCCGGGCCTCGCCCCGCGGGACCGATGCCATCGATCCAACCCCGGTCCTCGTACTCGGGTGACTGCGGCGACCCCACGTTCTCTGCATACTGAACACGGCCGGACTCGAATCCATACATGAGATCCAAGTCTCCATCAGCATCCATGTCCGCCAAGCGTGGCTGGCCGCATCCGATGTAGTTCGGGATACCGTCAAACACAGAGAGGTCTTCTTCCCACGCGGGATCCGCGCAGTTGCCAATATTCCAGTAGAACCTCAGGAATGAGTCGTAGTAGCAGGTGACTGCGAGATCCAGATCTCCATCTGCGTCGAGATCACCGAAGCCTCCGCTGCGGTAGTGACAATCAACAAGCTCATCGAACTGCGTTAGATCCAATTGCCACACCGGGAATGTCGGCCCTCCGATGTTCCAATACACGCGCACAGGGCCAAGTCCCGGGAGAACCAGATCCACGTCCCCATCGCAGTCGAGATCCCCGGCACACATCCAGCAGCTCATCCCCTGCGGCGCCCAGTCGTGTGCCGACACCCACGTGATAGTCTGTGCCTCTACTGCAGACGGGAACACGGAGGCTGTCAGCAACACGATCGCAATCGTACTCCGAACCCACATGCTGTCCCCCCCCCTTCTGCAGGTGCCAACCGTTCGTCGGGTGCCTCCTACTTCAATAATACCATTTTCTTGACCGATGTTGAACCCTGCGATATCAAGCGGCAGAAGTAGACGCCTGATGAGACCCGGTGCTGGGCATCACCCCGACCGTCCCAGACGATATCGCGCCAGATACCTCGCGGCACCGGTTCAGCTACGGCGTCGGCTCCAGGCGTGCTAGACTTGATATCTGTAAGCGATCGTGCCCTCTACGTTGGGATTCGAGATTGGGGAACAGGAGCCAGGAATGCGCACCAGGACCGTGACGGCCAGTCTTCCCGTCGCTCTGCTCGTGGCAGTCGTCGCGGCGCTCGTCATCCCGTGCCCGACTCGGGCCTACGACATCATCCAGATCACAGATGACGCGTACGTCAACTACATGCTTTCCCTTCTCCAGAAGGAGGATGGCGGGCTCATGATAGTCTTCGAACGCCTCGACTCGAGCTTCGCCGCCGGCGATCTCATGCTCACGCTGTCCGAGGATGGCTCTGTCTGGACAACGCCTCAGCCGATCGTGGCGACTGTGGGAAACGAGCGCCATCCTTCACTCGTAGAGCTCACTGACGGTTCGTACCAGGTGTACTACCTCTCCGACGAGACCGGCGGGTACAGAATCCACCTGGCCACCTCACCCGACGGTCTTTCCTGGACTCGTCAGGGCATCGTCGATCTGGGGTGGTCGACGGAGAACCTCGTCAATCCCACTGTCTGTCTCGAGAGCGACGGCTCCCTCACGATGACCTACGACTACCTGTCAAACGGCGGGTACATCGCGCACTCGGTGGACGGCCTCGTCTGGGATCACGACAGGACAAACGTCAGCACAGGCGCCCTCAATCGCATCATGCGCCACTCCGACGGGACGTACGTCCTCAGCTACCAGCGCAAGACGGGCATCTGGTACTACCAGATCGACATCTTCACAAAGACATCGGCGGACCGCTTGAACTGGAGTGGTGAGAACAGAGTCACGACCAACATGAATTCGCATGACTCCTTCCCTCTTGAGCTGGCTGACGGAGATTACGGTCTCTACTACGCCGTGTCGAACGGCGGGTACCCCTACGACCTCTACACTCGCACATCTTCGGATGGATCCTCCTGGGAAGGCGAGGACAACTGGCTCCCGTACTCCGGCTGGGACACTGAGCCTCACCCAATCACTCTCTCAAATGGCGTGGTCGCGCTCGCATGGCCTCGTGGACCCGAGCAGGATGAAACCGAGCTACACTTCGTCCTCTTAGACCCTCCAACCGGCATGATGGGGACTCCTGAAGAGCCACTGACAATGCTGTCCCTGTCGTCGAATCCATTCCGGGGATCCGTTGCACTGAGCTGGACCGTTCCGGACGGGACAGCTGCAAAGCTCCTCATCTGCGACGTGGCAGGCCGCCTCATACGTACGTACGACATACATACGTACGATCCTGGGCCGCGGGCCACGCTCACGTGGGACGGAACGGACACGAACGGACGCGGAGTCAGTTCGGGAGTCTATTTCTTCCGCCTGGAAGCAGGCGACCACTCCGCCACAGCGCGCGCCGTTCTGCTGAAATAGCCACGCTCACCGCCGGACCCGAGCCTTCCCGAATGACACTTGATGCCCCAATCCGGCGGAGCCCTTGACTTGCAGCCCCTATGCGCTATACCTTAGCAGACCGCTTCAGCGGGCAACGCACACAACCGAACTCAGGGAGAACAGGATGCCACGAATGATGGACAAGAGAAAAATCCGAAATGTGGGCATGACGGCGCACATCGATGCCGGCAAGACCACTGTGACCGAACGCATCCTGTACTTCGCGGGGAAGACGCATCGTCTGGGCGAGGTCCATGACGGCGAGGCCAAGATGGACTGGATGGCCCAGGAGCGGGAACGCGGGATCACGATCACGTCCGCGGCCACAACTGCCTATTGGAAGGATCACCGGGTCAACATCATCGACACCCCCGGGCACGTTGATTTCACGGCGGAGGTGGAACGTTCACTCCGCGTGCTTGACGGTACGATCGCGCTCTTCTGCGCCGTCGGCGGTGTACAGCCGCAGTCGGAGACAGTCTGGAGGCAGGCGGAGAAGTACCGTGTGCCGCGGATAGCGTTCATCAACAAAATGGACCGCGTGGGAGCGGACTTCGAAGGCGTTGTTGCATCGATCAAGGAGGAGCTAGGCGCTAACGCTGTTCCAGTTGTCCTTCCCATCGGCGCCGAGGACACCTTCGAGGGAATCATCGACCTCGTCGATATGAAGGCCGTCTACTTCGATGAGACCGACAAGGGCGTCGAGATCCGTGAGGAGGAGATTCCTGAAAAGCTTCTTGAGAAGGCTCGCGCCGCAGAGGAAGTGATGATCGAGCGGATAAGCGAGCAGGACGACAGGCTCATGGAGAAGTTCCTGGAAGGCGATACGCCGGGACGAGATGAGTGCGTCGCAGCAATGAGGAAAGCGACCATAGCAGGCGACATCATTCCCGTCCTCTGTGGTGCAGCGTTCAAGAACAAGGGTGTGAGACGGCTCATGGACGCCATCATAGACTACCTTCCATCCCCTCTCGACCTGCCTCCCGCGATCGGAACGCTTCGGGAAGACAACGCTGAGATAGTACGCAAACCGAAGGACGACTGTCCGCTTGCGGCCCTCGCTTTCAAGATCCAAGCGGACCGGCACATGGGCAAGCTGACATACATCCGTGTCTATTCGGGCGTGCTGAAGTCCGGAGAGACCGTCTACAATTCCAACAGGGACAAGCGCCAGCGCATCGGCAGGCTCTTCGAGATGCACGCCGCCGACCGGGAGGCCATCGACGAGTTGCGCGCAGGAGATGTGGGCGCTGTCGTGGGCCTCTCCGACACAAGGACGGGCGACACGATCTGCAGCGAAAAGCATCCAGTCATCCTCGAGTCGATCGAGTTCCCGACACCAGTCATAGGCATGGCCGTGACACCTGAGAGCCGTGTCGACCGGGACAATCTCTCGAAGGCGCTCATGCGTCTGGCCGAAGAGGACCCTACTTTCACTGTGGCAACGAACCAGGAGACCGGCGATGTCGTTATCTCCGGGATGGGAGAGCTTCATCTCGAGATCATCGTCGATCGCCTGAAGCGCGAGTTCAACGTCAACACGGCCGTGGGCACACCCCAGGTTGCCTACCGCGAGACCGTTGTTTCATCAATCGAGCATGACGAAAAACTGGTGAAGCAGACCGGGGGGCATGGACAGTACGCCCACGTCAAGATCCGGGTCTCACCGGGTGAGCCCGGGTCCGGTTTTCAGTTCGAGGACAAGGTGATTGGCGGACGCATCCCTCGCGAGTACATCCCCGCCGTTGAGCGCGGCATCATCGATGCAATGGCCGAGGGTCCGTATGCGGGATTCCCGATGGTCGATGTGAGTGTCACTCTCTTCGACGGCTCGTCACATGATGTGGACTCGTCGGAGATGGCGTTCAGAACATGCGCGTCCCGTGGATTCAAGAACGCCTGCCGCAAGGCAGGACTGGAGCTTCTCGAACCGATCATGAGCGTCGAAGTCACTGCCAACGAAGACTGCACGGGGGCCATTACGGGCAGCCTCTGCAGCAAGCGAGGCAGGATCATTGACATGGAGACTCGCGGGAAGACAAGCATAACGAGAGCGCGGGTTCCACTCGCGGAGATGTTCGGCTACTCATCAGAACTCAGAAACGCAACGAGCGGCCGTGGGGAGTTCACAATGCACTTCGAGCGCTACGAGGCCGTTCCGTTCTCGATTGCCGAGGAGATAGTAGAGGCACGGCGGGAGAAGAAGAAGTAGCAGGCGCTCGACCGCGCACGCATCCGCCGATCATGCATTGTGGGGTCTTCAGCCCTTGGAAGTCAAACGAGCCCCCATCCTAGGACGGGGGCTCGCTCTTGCTCATTGCTCTCAACATCGGTCACAGCACTGCCTATTTCAGAAGCAGCATCTTCTTACTCGACTCGATGTCCTCGGCATTCATGCGGTAGAAATAGACACCTGTGGCCATCTGCTTGCCGTCAGTGTCCTTACCGTCCCACACGACGCTCTGCTCACCCTCAGGCTCGAATCCATCCACAAGAGTCGTCACGAGCCGTCCCGCGACATCGTAGATCTCGATCGTCACGTGACCGCCACCCGCAGGCACTTCGTAGCGAATCGTGGTCTTCGGGTTAAACGGGTTCGGAGCGTTCTGGCGAAGATCATAGCTCGTCGGAATCTCATCCGGCACACCGGTGCCGTAGTCCATCGTGAGAGCGAACGCCAGATCGATCGAGTGTCCTGCAAGCGGGTGCATCGGCGGGTAAACGAGTTCGTCCCACGGACCCATGTACGGCTCCATGCCCTGACCCCAGACTGCATCGTCGTTCCAGTTGTCGAGCGTCGTCTTCCAGCCGAAGAAGGCATCCAGATCCATAGGCTCTGCCTGGACATCGAGCCAGTAGACTATCGCCGAGTCAGGCATGCCGACCTGGTGAAACGCCTCGTCGCGAGGAATAACGAACGAATAGAGCCAGCAGATCGTGTCACCCGGGAAGAAGTACCCGTCGGGCGGCTCCATCCACCCCTCCAATATCCCGTCCTGCCAGATCTCAGCCATGAACTCACCCGGCACGAAGTCACGTATCCACAGAACCTCGCCCGGCATGCTGTAGCCCGTCTCGCTCTCCCATGCCGGAATATCCTCATGAATGCTCAGGGTGAATTTCACAGCATAGGGATCTTCGCCGAACGGGATGTAGTCATTGAGCCATGAACCCCACACTTGGATGAATGTGAGTCGTCCGGGCTCCTCGCAAAGGAAATCATCAGCGAGAATGAAAGGCTCGGTGCAGTTGACGTCGATTCCGGTCTCCCCGAGATCCGGGGTCTGGATCCACTTCCACTCGTCACCAGTCTCGATGATGACTTCGTAATCCTCAACCTCACCGTCCGGTGCACCGCCTCCGTACGACAGCGCAACGGCGGAGCTCAGACGGAATCTGGCGAATGTCGTGTTTGCGATGGCGCTCCCGGGGACGCTGAAGTTCAGCGTCGAAACGATGCCTCCGGGCACCCACACCCCCGCAAGAATGTGGTCACCGGCCTCGGCCCAGCCTCCGTCACTGCCGAAGTCGATCCAGGCGTTGATGCATCCACCGACGCCCGACGATGTCATATCGATCTGAACGGACGCAGAGCTACCTGGAATCAGCGGCGTTATGAAGATAACACCATCCTCATCGGGGAGTCCGGCAAGATCATCGCCCGTGGCATTGAAGTCAGGCTGGCCATCGGGTTCGGAGTCTATGAGCGCCCCCATCTGGAGCCCCCCCACGATCGGATGGAATGCTCCACCGTTTGCAAGGAGAGTGGGGTACGTCGGGTCCGGAGCGTCACCGCAGTCGAACGTCTCCGGGCCTCCACCTTCACCGGTGATCACGAAAGCGAGATCGATCGATTCGGGATACCACGGGTGCTCACCAGGGTAGCGCAGCTCCCACCACTCGAAGATGTTGGGTTCCTCACCCTCACCCCAGACAGCATCATCATTCCAGTGGTCGATCGATGTCTTCCAGCCGAAATAGGCATCGGGATCCGCAGGCCTTGCCTGAACGTCGACCCAGTAGACGATCGGGTTCTCCTCAGAACCCTCCTGGCGAAACGCCACCGTCTCGTCAATTATGAAATTGTACTGCCAGCAGACCGTGTCGCCCCAGGGATTGTACATCTCGGGCGGATCTAACCAGCCCTCCTGAAGCCCGTCGGCCCAAACGCGCACCTGGAACATGTCCTGATCAAAATCCATCAGCCAGAGCAGCTCGCCCGGCATGCTGTAGCCGGTCGGGCTCGCCTCGGCCGGGATATCCGAATGGATGCTCAGAGTGAAGAGAACGTCGGAGGGGTTTCCGTACGGAAGGTAGTCATTCAACCATGAACCCCATATGTGGATATCAGTGATGGGACCGGTCTGCGTGCAAAGGAAATCGTCGGCCAGAACGTACGGAAACGTCGCATTGACGTCTATTCCGGTCGGCTCGAGATCGGGGTACTGGACCCACTTGTACGGCTCGCCCTCATCCCAGTCCGCGCTCGCAACTACTGAGAGCACGAGAACAAGAACCGCGGCGAGCACGAAAGCTCTCCTTGCCATGCCTGCTCCTCCTCACTGTTGAGTCACCGCCGATCTGACGCTTCAGGCCGGCTCGGCTCCCATACCGGACCGGCTGCGATACTCTACAGGCAGTGACTGGCTATCACTGGCACAACTGGCATTTGTCAGCGGGTTCACGACGAATGGCAACCTCCGGCCGAAATCCACGCTGCTGAATCTTGTCAGGCGGTGGAGCCGGATCTCCAGGTTAATCCGCAGGGTATTATACCACGTACAAGGCCAAACTGCAAGGATCACCGCTGTCTCTCACGCGAGAAGGGGCTCCCGACCTTGACATCATCGCTCAGGAAGCCTACTCTCCACCCAGTTCATTGGCTGGCTGGACGATCCGGCCGGGCAGCGAACACCAAGATGCCGGCGGGGCTATCCCCGCATGGCACGGAAGGAGCGCGAACAATGAGAAGAGCAGTGACATTCATCATGATAGGCGCATTGGCGATCGGGCTGTTCGGCTGCGCCATGACCGGAAGTGACAAGGGTCTACTGATCGGAACCGGCACCGGCGCCGTCGTGGGCGGAGCGATAGGTGATGCATCCGGCAACACCGCTATCGGCGCCATCCTGGGCGCGGTCATAGGCGGGGCAGCAGGAGCCGCCATCGGGAACTATATGGACGACCAGGTCGCCGAGATCGAAGCGGACATCGAGGGAGCTTCTGTCGAACGAATCGGCGAGGGAATCAAGATCACGTTCGACTCCGGGCTTCTGTTTGACGTCGACAGGTTCGACCTGGCGCCCGCTTCAAAGGAAAACGTGGCTGAGCTCGCCAGGATTCTGAACAAGTATGAAGACACCGACATCCTGATCGAAGGGCACACGGACTCGGACGGCTCGGACGAGTACAACATGATACTCTCCGAGCGCAGAGCACGTTCCGTTGCTACACACCTCGTTGAGAACGGGATAAGCGGAGTCCGCATGACAGTGACGTCGTACGGCGAATCGCAGCCGGTGGCGACGAACGATACGGCTGCCGGCAAGCAGGCCAACCGCCGCGTCGAGGTCGCTATCATGGCAAACGATGATCTGAAGGCGGCCGCCGAGCGAGGAACGCTTAACAAGTGACCGGACACCGGAGCACGGCCGGCTCTCATAGAAAACCAGCGTGTCTCCAAGGGGCACGCTGGTTCTGAACCACAGCTCCTGCCTGGATAGCACGACGCTACCTGAGCAGGAGCATTTTCTTCGTTTCATTCACGCCACCGGCCTCGAGACGGTAGAAATAGACCCCACTCGCGAGTTCCGTGCCGGATGGATCGCATCCGTTCCACGTGACCTCGTTCGGCCCAGCATCGCGTACGTCGTCCAGAATCGTCCGGACCTTCCGGCCATTGACGTTGAAGACGTCGATGCGCACGTGTCCCCCCGCAGGCATCGTGAACGCGATCGTGGTCGAAGGCCTGAACGGATTCGGAGAGTTCTGACCCAGCGCAAACACGAATGTCGTGTCACCAGAGGATGTCCCATCCCCCACCGCCACGCTCTCAATATGCGGAATGCGGTTGAATCCCGTCAGCGTCAACGTCACAAAGCCGCTGTCCGGCAGACTCCCCACGATCTCGATCACAGCTTCTCCAGATGAATCGGCGATCGCCGATCCCAGGAAGGACCCGCTGTCGCTCAGAGCGGCCGTGACCGCGGGTTCGGTAAGCACGGTGAAGGAAGTCGCTCCTTCCTCGATATGCTCATCGTGGCTCACCGTCAGTGCGGCTGGAGTGTCGCTTCGCACCGTGAGCGCGGGATCGCCGAAGATGTGCCAGTGGTTGAACTCGTCCGCCCCAGCACTGCCCCATTCATCCATCATCTTGCATGAACCGTTGAAGCAGAGCCCCCCAAGAGTCTGCATCTCCTCCGAGACGAGGAGGTGCGCTATCTCAAGCTGAGCGCTGATGGGCGGCTCCCAGCTCATGTTCATGCTCGAAGCATAGATACCGACCCCACCGGTCGGTTCGGTCCCGTTCGTCGCCCTGAGCCAGACCTCAGCGAAACAGGTCTTGTCCGTGTACTGACCCGTCTTGCACGCGTCGCTGATGACCCACGGAAGCATGTTGTCGTTGACGAGTCCGTTGACATCGCTGTTGATGTAGTTCCCCGTCACCCACCCCATCGTGTTGCCGTGGCCGAGGTAGTTAACAAGACTTCTCCCCTCGTTCAGCGCGGCGCTTATCTCAGCAGAGGTCACCAAGGGAAGGTCGTAGAACTGATCAACGTAGGTGTAGGTGAAACCGAGGAGCGTCTCCCGGATGGCCTCGATGAACTCGTAGTCGGGTGTTCCGGTGCCGCCGTCCTGGTCCGAGGCGATTCCCGTAGCCATGTGGTACCAGTCGGCTTCAGGCTGAGGGTCGCGCTCGTACTCGATCGTCCTCTCCACCTGTGTCGCGACCTGCTCCAGCGTCTCGGCCGAAAAGCGGCCCACGAACGCATCCGGATAGTTGTCGCTTCCGGCCAGGAGAGCGTACATCGGATCGGCCGACTGGCCTCCATCAAGGAGATACGGCATCTGCTCATCGTCTCCGATGAGAAGCACGTACGCAACGCCATCGGTGTCGTATGCATTCTGGATGTAGCTCTTGATATCGTTGGCCGTTGTGCCGACCGCCGACAGATCGACGAGCGCAGTCGGTATGCCCATCTGGTTCCGCCACTCGGCCAGCGGGCGCGCAGTCTCGACGAAAGCATCGTTCGCAATGATCAGCATCGGTCCGCTCTCGGCCACAGGCGTGTACCTGCCGGCAATGGAACTGTAGTTCAGATAACGGCTCCCGTAGAGTCGTTCGAACTCCGCCACCCGCATGCCGGGACGCCTCTTCAGAACGTTCACATTGCCCGGGCCTGCGACCGACACCTCGATCGTGATCGAAGTGTAGACGCGGAGGACGTGCGTCCTGGCATTGTACTGGAACGGGTTGAGCTCAACCACGACCCCGCGCGTGTCGCGCATGATGAATGGATCACCAAGCCGGGCGATCTCCGCCGGGTACCACGCATCCCGCCCATAGGTGGTCCCGAACTCGTACGGGACGGAGTCCGGATCGACGTTCCTTTTGATCGCGCCCCTTGAGGGAACGACGTCTATGTGATCGAAGTCGCGGAAGCCGGCATCGATGACGCGAATGGCCATCTGCGCATTATCGGGAATGACGATACTCCGAGCCACAACCGGAAGCTCCGGGAACCCCAGCTCCAGCATTCGAGCGGCGCCATCCAGTGCAACTGAGAAGAGAAGCCGGCCATCGATATCAACGGGTTCGGTCGTGAAGCTCCCAACATCAAGCCGTAGAGTCGTGCTATTGAGACTTGAGGCCAGAAGCGTGAGTTCGGAGGGCGGTGCCCCGCGGGCGAGCTCTACGCGCTCGGAGGCCATGCTCGTTGCTGCAAAGGCAACGAGTATGAGCAAGGTGGTAGTAAGTGGTTTCAAGGTTCTTCTCCCCGTGAGGTTGGATGCTCTATGTGGCGATTATACCACGAAACCGATGTCATCCGAAGATCACAGAAAGCAGCGAGAGACGCGCCGTGAACCGTTGTTCCATCCGCAGCAACATGACAGGGACCACTACTTCATCCGAAGCGACGTCATGAACTCAATGTGGTTAGAATAGGGTCCGTTCATCCAGAGAAGGCTCGGCCCGCCGGGACCACGGTTGAGGGGAACCACTGGCTGCACGTTGTTCCACCGTGAGTTCGAAGTGACCGCATCGACGCTCCACGTCGCGCCATCATCGCCTGTCACCCAACGCTCTATCTCAAAGATGCCGTCAATTTCCCGCGACAGATACACGATCGATGGATCGCTGTGGTCAAGAGCGATACCACCCGACAGATGCGCGTCCACATGGTGACTGCCGCGGCGCCCCGAAGCAAACCAGCCCCCCGCATGTGTGAGCTCGTGGTTCTCCCACTCGGTCCCGTTCCACCGAGCATACCAGTAGACATGATCTTCCTCTGACGGGAAGGTCGCATACACGATGATCGGATTCCCATCGGAGCCGTCCGCCACATCCCATGTGCGCGCGCGGATGCCGGTAAGTGATGCGTCGTAGACAAGGTCGCAGGCGCCAGGAGCGAACGGCAGCGCATCCATGCCCGCGATCTCCGCGCCGTCGGCCCGGACAATGGTCCCGGACTCATACCGTGCGTAGTAGACGCTGCCACCTGCCTTATCGCCGGGAAGGCCGGGCGTCATCGCGAAGTGGATCCTGCTCACGCCGTCCGATGTCACCGTAACGTAGGGTCGCGTGTCCGCTTCATAGATAAAGCGTTCGGGCTCCGCCCAGCTCACATTGTCGTCCGAGACTCTCAGATATGTTGCGTACTCTGTTCCTCTCCAGAAAGCATAGGTTCTGTCGTTCTCCTCCGAGAGCTGCACGGGCACCGCATAGTTGTAGCCAAAGGTGGCCGACATGTGTGGTCCGACATCGAGCGCAGCCCCCCAGACACTGATATCTTCACGCCGCGCCGCGGTTCTACGTATCAGCCAGTTGCCCTGAAAGCCGGAATAGAAGATCGCGAGCCTGTTGTCGGAGCGCATCATGAGCGCGGGGCAGGCGCGATCGTCGGCCTGAAACTCCTCGCGAAACGTCTCCGTCGTCTTCTCCCCCGTGTCGTGGTCAAAGTACGCGATCCTCAGATCGCCGACCGAGTTGACCCACGTGACGTAGGTCCGACGGTGCTCGCCCTCGTGATAGAGGGCCCTCGGACCACCGAACCCGGACCAGGCGCCGTCGGGAGTCACCGTAAGACACGCTTCGCCCGGAAGCCCCATGTCACGGTCCAGCCCTACGCCATCGTGCTCCAACCGCGATGCACAGCCCGCAAGCAGCGCCGCAGAACACACGACCAGCACGATCTGAAGCACTCGCCTCATCATCACCTCTTTCCCAACCACCCCTCGACGTAGTCCGGCTCAACCCGGATCATCTCGAAGATGCTTGATATGAACTCGTTCTTGTCCCCGACCTGCGCCGTGTTGATGTACTTCCACACTATCGTCAGTTCAGGCGACAGCTCGAACGCTTTCCCGCGGTCGGACTCCGTGATGAGAATGTTGCCATTCGGCAAATACTGGTTGGAGCCGCACTCGCGCGAGAAGAAATCGCTCGGCGCCGCTCCTTTGTAGATCCACGAGGTCTCGAGTGAAGCCGGGTCTAATGCTATCACCCGCGAGAACCCGTGGTTACCGCGGTTGTCGAACAGCATCATGTTCCCATCGGGCAGGACTGTGGGCTGGTGTTGCGCTTCCCATGTTCCCTTGAGCGCCCAGACAACGCGCTCTGTCTTCATGTCCACAACGGCGATCACACCGACCTCCCTGAGGCTGATGAGGGCATTCCCCTCATCGAATCCCGGAACGCGCCCCGCGAGCGTGGCATCGAGGATCTCGATCGTGTTCGTGTGGAAGATGTCGCCCCGGTCAGCCATCTCATCGATCGCCGGCGCGTATGGTGATTCCTCGAATGCCTCGAGCACCGAGAAACTGTGGATCTCGTTTCCCCCGGAGTCCAGCAGCGTGATGAAATCCTCGAGGATTGGATGTTCGTCACTGATCCTCGGAATCATGTGGGCCTTGCGTGTCAGCGTGTAGATGCGGCCGTCATCCATCACCTCAAGATCGTGGTGCGCACTGTTGAAGTTCGCCCAGAGAAGATCCGAGTGCCGGTCAACCTTGATGATGCCGACGCCTTCGAAGATCGCGATCACGTCCCCGTTCGGAAGGAGATGCGCCCGGCGCCAATAGCCGATCGACTTGTTGTTCTTCGGGAGCGATTCCCCCGGGAAACGATCCCATGCATCGATAAACCTGTACTCCCATTTGTAAACCTTGGTTCCACACATATCCATGAGAAGAGCGCCGGGAAGATGTCCGGCCGTGTAGAAGTTGTAGCCGTCCAGAGCCCGCTTCCTGTCGTAGATGGTGACGCCGTCGTTCGCGGGCGGCGCTGTGGATCCAGCCAGATAGCCGATAGAGAGCAACCGTTCGATCTCACGCCGTTGCTCATCGGTGATGCTCATCTCATCATCTCGAGAGAGTTCCCGCCAACCGCCTTCGTGCCAGCGGCCACCCGGGTCGCCCCAGTACTCCTCTTCCTCGGCAGTGCGCGCCTCGGCGGTGCCGACGGGCGACTCATCACCGTCAGCACACCCCATCCCCACTCCGAGCACCGCAAGGAACGCCACCAGAACGGCCGTCATGCTGATCCACCTGGGGACACAAACAGTAGTCGTCATCGCCCTCTCACCTGTACCAGGACAGCCCTGCTCTGTCTACTGGAGCCGGACACTCCCGTCACCCTTCGAGATATCCCCGATCACGAACGTCTCATGGCCACGGGTCTCAAGCGCCTTCTTGATATCGTCGGCCGCGGCAGAATCGACAACAAGAACGAGACCGACACCCATGTTGAGAGCACGATAGGCCTCCTCGATGGTGAGTTCGCCTATCGACTCGAGAAGCCTGAAGATGGGAAGCGGTTCCCAGGTCGACACGTCTATCCTGGCATCACAACCATCAGGCAGAACCCTCCGCACGTTGTCGTAGAGCCCGCCACCGGTGATGTGAGCCAACCCGTGAAGGCGCTTGTCGCCCAG
>JAUVLP010000222.1 GCA_030600655.1 Candidatus Eiseniibacteriota bacterium | reverse complement strand
CGGAGAGGAAGTACATCCCGTCCCGCTCAGAGAAACGCTGGGCGAGCCCAGCGTAGAACTCGGCGGCTCAGAGGGGGACCGTCACACCACGCTGGACGTGAAAGGCAACCATGCGGTCGAAGAGAAGGTAGCTCTGTCGCTCGGCGATCGCCTCGGCCTGCCCGTCCTTGGAGACGAACACCGGGAGCTGGCGCATGTGGCTGCCGACGAAGTCCCACACCCCGTTCTCAGTACCGGCCTCGAGCTTGAAGCGCTCCTCGAGACCGTAGTTCGGCCGATACGCGGAGATCACTAAGTCCTGTTTGACTGTCCCCTGCCGAATCTGTTTGTAGCTCTGGCGCTTCTTGTCGAGTGTCCGCACATCCGCAACAACGAACCCAGCAGACTGCAGTCCCTCCTGAATTCCCATCCACACAGCGTTTGACGAGTTGTGGAACACGACCGACATCCAGCGCCCTGGCTTCAGAGCCCGCCAGAGCTCGGAGAAAGCACCGCGCATCAGGTGACCGTACTCAACAACTCCTCGATCACGACTTGAGTCCATGACCGCCTCTGGATCTCGCTGCGTGCGGACGCGTAGCCACGCCTCCCAAATCTGGTTGAGCTCTGAATACTGCAGATTCCGTCCGAAGGGCGGATCGACAAACACGTAGTCAATGCACGCATCCGGCAGTAGACGAAGATCAGTTGAACTCTGTGTGGTGATAAGGTGCTGCGCTTCATTCGCTGCATGCATCTTGCAGAAGGCTTTGACCAATCGCTTGCGCTTATTCGTGTAAACATAGCTCGGAGAGGTCTCGGCGATAACCGAAGGAATGTATAGCGTTCCTGAAAAGAACTTGTTGACTTGGGAGTAGTGAGTTGGGCCAAACCGATTCAGAATCGTACAGCCGAGGGCATTCGAGGATACAAAGAACTGGAGCGATCGCCTGATCCTGTCTTCGGCAGCGGAAGAGGCAAGGTGCCACATATGGCTGAAGACCTTCAACTGACGGGGGAAATAGAAGTGGTGCACGTGCGTCACACCGAAGCTTGGCAGGCAATCCTTCCTCGAAAACCGCTCGCCTTCAACTAGGGGATCCGTTGGGAACCAGTAGTCAGAGCGATAGTCTAGAGAATCGAGCCTAGCACGGTGTTCTATGGAAGTGTCTATCCTACGACGTCCGCGTTTGACATCCCTTACCTGCATAATCAAGGGCGCTCTTGGGATGTACTTCACTGGAAACCCAAGAGCCTCATCGTAGCGCGTGTGAAGATGACGTTCGAGGCGAGTCGCGCCACTGGACTTCGTTGGCGCCTTGCTGACCAAGGCATTGCAGTGAGGGCAGGGAAACTCCTTGGCGGACCCGATAGTCTCTGTGGCAGACACGACCGTAGTAGTCTCAATAGGATCTTGACAGTGCGGGCAGAGGAAGATCTCAGACCAGACCTCGAATTCGATGTCTGCGATGACGCCATCAACCGTGATGGTCCACAAGTCACGCGTCGCCTCACACACTGCCTTCAGAAGACCTGCGGAGGCTCTGTCGAACGCGGCAGGGGGTGGTGGATCAAGGTAAGTGGCCGAGATGAAGGTTGCCGCAGGCGCGAGATCGCACAGCACCACATGCCGCTCTTCTCCACGTGGAAGGAGCTTGCAGGCAACGCCGGTCATTCCTGAGCCAGCGAATGCGTCCAATACAATGTCCCCGGGGTGTGTGTAGTGGCGGAGGAACTCTGCAATCGCCTGCGGCGGCACTTTGGTGTGGTAGGTGTGAGCGGAATACACCAATGTGTCGCGTGTCTGGCGAACGTCTTGCGTCAAAGGTGGACATAAATACTGGACAGTCGGATCACATGGCTTGCCGTGACACCTTATGAAGTCAGCAATGAACGGATTCGGGCAGGCCGTGTAGTACGGCGGGTCAGACAGAGCTAGGATGTCCTCATCCGAGCCAATCGGGAATCCCTCGATCTTCCGAAACTCTGGGTCCTTGAGCTTCTCCTTCAGCTTCTCCAGGAAGTGCTCCCGCCGTGCCTCGTCGGACTCGAAGATCATCCCCAAACATTCAACAGGCCCGCCGGCGGGTTGTGCTTCCATGTCCGCGAAGAGATGGCCGGTCTGTTCATCGCGATCTACCATCGGTTCTCCCATTCTTGGAACCGGCGTTCGAGCAGCTTGATGGCCCGGTCGATCTCGGCATTGGGCCGCACGCACTCCGTGCGGGAAACGGTCCGCGGGCTGTCGAACGCTACCAAGGGGCTCTCCGGACACTCCGGAGGAATCGCGATGCCCCCTCTAGTCTCACGCGGTGCCGGCGCGAAAGCCCGGGCGCCCACATCGTGCAGAGCAACCGTGTAGAGCAATGGGTCATGGCGTAGGTAGGGGTCGTGGTTCTTCCACCAGGCCGCGGCAAAGGACCAAGCGCGCTCGAGCCGCGTTCGCACCACACTCG
>JAUVLP010000013.1 GCA_030600655.1 Candidatus Eiseniibacteriota bacterium | reverse complement strand
CGTGGCGCGGAGAACGGTGATCTGGATGCAGATCTTGCGGGCTTCGGTTCGGGTGATGAGATCCCGGCGATGTTCCGTCTGGTTCAGAATGCACCGAACCCGTTCAATCCATTGACGACGATCGCCTACGAGGTACCCCAGGCGTCCGCAGTGACAATCACTGTGTACGACGTCTCGGGTCGTCTTGTGACGACGCTCGTGGATGGTGCGGTTGATCCGGGTC
Source organism: Candidatus Eiseniibacteriota bacterium (assembly GCA_030600655.1). Classification (GTDB taxonomy): domain Bacteria; phylum Joyebacterota; class Joyebacteria; order Joyebacterales; family Joyebacteraceae; genus Joyebacterum. The sequence continues at coordinate 33,531 of JAUVLP010000013.1, read as the reverse complement.
GCCACAGTGTGATCTGGGATGGCAGGAACGATTGTGGTGAGTCCGTCGGTAGTGGTGTGTACTTCTGTGTGATGGAGACACCCGACTATCGCGGTAGCCACAAGATGACGCTCCTGAAGTAGAAGAAAAGGTGCGGGGCCCGGGACTGAGTCCTGGGCCCCGCGACCTCACGCGGTCCGAGGGAGAGGCCGCCGAGCGGGGAGGTTGTAGTGAAGCGAGCCCAGAAGCATCAACGCAGGAGAACTCGTGCCCGAGCCGTATGGGTGTGGGCCACGTACGTTCTCATAGCATCCCTCCCGGTGGTTGCGGCCGCCGGGACGCACGTCTACTTCGAACCGTCACAGACTATGCTGCTCGCGCCCGGAGAGGAGTGCGAACTCAGCCTCCGGGTTGGCGCCTGTGATGATTCCATTGCCGGCTATCAGCTATATATGTCATTTGATCCGGGGGTTGTGGAACTTGTCTCGGTGGAGGAAGGAAGCCTCTACGTGGAGAGCGGCTTCCCGACCTTTTTCACCGGGGAGGAGGAATACCCGGGGTTCTGGCATTTTTTCGATACAGTGTTCGGCGAGGGGAGCTGCGTACTCCCCCCCGGGGAGCTTCTACACCTGACCTTTCGGGCAGTCGATTACGGTCAGACGGAGGCGTTCATGGACACCATCAAGATGTCGGATATCCGGCGCGAGTCGTTGTCCGTCGACTCGTTCGAGAACGGGTGGATCTTTGTCGTGCCTGCCACGGGTGTGCCGGGTGGAAATGTGGTGGAACCCAGGATAAGGCGCATCGCGCCCAACCCCTTCACGGGGGAGACCCGGATCCAGTACAGCGTGCCGGCATCGCTCGCAGGATGGATGGTAGAGATCTTCAGCGCTTCCGGCAGATGCGTGAGCGTGTTCGATCTGCCTCCCGGTGTGTTGGATGGTGAGATCAAATGGGACGGACGGTCCAGGGAAGGGCATGAGCTTCCATCGTCCGTCTACTATGTGAGGCTTTCGGGCGAGGCCGGCGAGTCGCTCTCGCGGGTCGTCAAACTACGGTGATGCCTAATGTGCCTGTTCTACAGGGATATCGATAGACGGAAGTGGAGCAAGAACCGGAGCGTGGACAATGAGCCTGAGACGGATTCTGCTGAGCGCGGTCGTGCTCCTCATGATGTGCGGGATGGAGTCGCCGGCGGAGGCAGACGACCGGGGGATCGCCCTCGTATACACTGATCCAACCGTGCGGGAGATCGCCGGTGGTCAGACTGCGGCCTTCAACATCATCTACGATGGAAGCGATGTGACGGAGGGGTTGAGGGGCTATCACATCGAGATCAGTTTCGATGCCGCACTGGTCTACGTGAATGATGTGAGTGTCGACATTGTGGAGGGGAGCTTCCTCACGAACGTTGGGTCGACCGCGTTCTTCGCGGTGGATGTGTCACCAGGTGTAGTTGTGATTGATGGAGCCGTTCTGGGGGATGCGGGTGGAGCATATGGAGCGGGGGACCTCTTCTCGATCACGTTCACCGGGCAGCCTACAGGAGACGGTGTCAGCCTCGTTCAGTTCACTGAAATGACGCTGCGCGACCAGGACAACTTCCCGATCGGTGCAACCGGCGTGGTGGGGATCATCGTGCTGGACAACACGCCACCGAATGTCCCGGTGATCGATCCGGAACCGGAATTCACTCCGGGCGCGATCAACCGCGTCTCCTGGTCAAACGAGAGCGCGTCCGGAGCAATGGGCTATTGCATTGAGGCCTCGGAGACATCCGATTTCGCAGTCATCGTGAGCACAAGTGGTTGCACGCCCTTCACGTGGCACAATCTCCTGGGGCTCGATGATGGCCAGATCTACTATTTCCGCGTGAAGTGCAGGGACGCTCTCTGGAACACCTCCGACTGGTCCAACAGTGAGTATTCCACCCAGGATGACTCTGCTCCGTACAGCGAGGCCGGGCCACTGGATCCGTACTACAACACGGTGGTTCTGAGCATCCCATACACCAGCGGTGATGCCACGAGCGGCGTTGACTTCGTCAGGCTCTTCTACCGCATGGACGGGGGAATGTGGACTCAGCATGGCGGCACGTACACGGCAAGCCCGATAGACTTCGTTGCGTCGGGGGAGGGCGTCTACGATTTCTACACTCGAGCGACCGACAACGTTGAGAATGTCGAGGCGGTCCCGGCGCTACCCGACTGCACGACCGAGGTGGATCTTACGCCTCCAGATGCTGTGGTCGATATGGAAACACTGCCGGGGCACAACAGGATCCATCTCTCCTGGACAGTACCGGCGATGCGCTATGCGCCCATTGAGGGAACCCTCATCGTGAAGAAGGCTTGGGGTACAGGTGCCTATCCCGAGTATGACGATTGGGGCGCCGCTGCCGGTTACCCCGGCAACCCGGCCGATGGGACCGTTGTAGCATTTATTCCCGGAACCGGTACACAGACGTACGACGATGAGACATTCACGGACGCGACCAGAAACATCTACTACTACACAGCATTTGCCCGAGATGCCGCAGGGAACTATTCGGCCGCAGTGGCAAGTGCGCAGGATCGCTCGACGTCGTACTGGCTGGCTGACGTTGATGATGTAACAGGGACAGCAGGCGTGTACGATGGCTATGTCGATTGGTCCGACAAGATCATCCTGTCGGATTCCTACGGCACTCAGGATGGGGACATATACTACGAGTCAGAGCTGGACGTCGGACCGACCGATGACTGGAGTCGGTTCGGCATACCGCTGACGGATGATGCGATCGACTTCGAAGACCTCATGCTCGTCGCGATGAACTATGGCCGGGTGGATCCTTCAGGCAAGGTGATAACCCACAGTCTCGTCGGAGGCGATCCTGTTGGTCCGTTGTCGCTGGTTCTCACTCCGATCAGTTCGGATACGGAGCCGGGAGCTGAAGTGATCGTAGTCCTCACACTGAAGGGTAACTGCGCCGAGGTGAAGGGGTTATCTGCCGAGCTCACATACGATCCAGGAGCGCTCGAACTCATCGGTGTTGCAGCGTCCGATGCGCTGTCGGATTGGGACGATGAGATCTTTTTCCACTGGGTAGAGAAACAGAGCGGCGGGCTTCGAATCGATGTGGCATCTCTCGGTACTGACGTAGCAATAGAAGGTTCGGGGCCGGTGGCAGAGCTACGGTTCCGTGCTGTGGCGGTCAATCGAATCGAAGTTGGTTTCGCTGGGGCGAAGGCCCGCGGAATAGACAACGAGCGACTCGAGTGTCGCCTGCTCGGCATTGGCTCAGGTTCGGAAGAAGCAACGGGAGCTGTGATATCTCTCGCTCAGAATGTTCCGAACCCATTCAACCCGGTGACGACGATCGCATTCGACGTTCCCGAGGAGGCGATAGTGTCAGTCTCTGTCTACTCGGTGTCTGGACGGTGTCTGGCACGGCTCAAGGACGGTGTCTGCGATTCCGGTCGGCACACGGTCGTATGGAACGGCAAGGACGACAACGGGGTAGATGCGAGCAGTGGCGTTTACTTCTATGTGCTGGAGGTCGGCGACGTGAGGCTAGAGAGGAAGATGGTTCTGATGCGGTAGGGTCATTCCTGACCGCTCTCAGGGATGGCTTGCGGGAAGGTCCGGGCGGCAACCTCAAGTTTGGGCTCGCGGTTTCGTCCGGACCGACCCTGAACATCACGGGGAAGGTGTGCCATGACGAAGTTGATTGCACGATTGGCTACTACACTCATTCTCACGGCGGCGGTGTCTGCGTATGCGGCGCCGACGGTCTTTGTGCATCCCGCTGAGCTTCTTGTTGAACCAGGAATGGGGTTCTCGATGAGCGTCAGGGTTGATGCCGGCGCCGATACGGTGACCTGTTTCCTCGTGGAGTTTCAGTTTGACTCTTCTGTGCTGGAACTCGTTTCTGCAGAAGAAGGCAGCCTGTTCACAGAGTGTGGGTACGGGACAATGTACCACTGGGACGCCTCTGATTCCGGGGATCACGCCTGCAATGATGTGACGCTCGGGCACGATGCTCACGTGCTTTGCCCCGGTGAACTCGTCAATCTGGAGTTCATACCGGTGGGTGAAGGTGTGACGTGGATCGAGATTGTCCATGCAGATCTCAGGGATCTTCGTCGAGAACCCATTCTTCCACTCTTCGCCGAGTCGGCGCTCGTGGCGGTCGTACCCGGTACCGGTGTTCCAGATAACGATGGCGGAGGAAGCATGAGCCTTTCGATTATGCCCAATCCCAGCGTCAATGAAACAGAGCTCCGTTTCCGACTACCAGACTCCACGCGAACCGCTTCTCTGAGCATCTACGACGTAGCAGGGAGAGTGGTCTGGAGATCCGGTCTCATCGAATCGGCGGATGTGAAGAGTGTCATGTGGAAGGGTTGCGATGCCGTCGGCGCGGCGGTGCCATCCGGAGTGTATCTTGTGGAACTCGGCGCGGACCTCACATGTGGCAGAGAGATCGTGGACAGACGCAAGATCGTGATATCGCGCTAGGGGACAGCAGAAGACAATGTTCTGATCAGGACCACCGGAGGTAATCGTGAACACTGCAAGAACGGCCTTCTTCGTTGTGGGGATCGCGTGCGTGATCCTGCTGGTCGGCGAGCAGGCGGCAGCCGCCCCGACTATCTACGTTGATCCGCCTGAGAAGTATGTTGAGATAGGTGATCCCTTCGAGATATCGGTCTCGATCAATAGTGAGCTCATGGGGCTCACGGGCTACGATCTCTTGATAGACTACGATGAGACTCTGATAGACCTTACAGGCATCTCTGAAGGAGCACTCCCTGCCGGGAGCAGTCACGAGACCTTCCTCTACTGGACGGATGCCGGTACTACGTCTGAGATGGCGCTGATCAACGGCGCCGTACTCGGGGGATGCGTGGATGGCCCCGGTGAACTTCTGGTTCTCTCGTTCGTGGCGCTGGCGGGAGGAACATCTCCAATCGCTTTCCATGACATCGATCTGAGGGATATCGACAACAACACGATAACAGCAGCGCACATAGATGGTGAAGTTATTACCGCTCCACCGACCATTTACATCGACCCGTATGAGACAACTGTCAGCGTCAATGGCTTCTTCGATGTATCTGTCTCCATCAACGACGGGCTGATAGGACTCACTGGTTACGATTTCTGGATCGACTACGATGAGACCCTCATGGATCTGGTCGGCGTCTCCGAAGGAGCGCTCCCTGCAGGCAGCGGTTACGAGACGTTCCTTTACTGGACAGATGACGGCACGCCGTCTGAGATGGTGTTGATCAACGGCGCCATACTCGGGGGATGGGTGGATGGCGCCGGGCAACTCGCAATACTCACGTTCCAGGCGCTTGTGGAGGGGGTCTCACCGGTGAGCTTCTACGATGTCGACCTCAGAGATCTGGAGAACAATCCCATACCAGCTACAGCTGTCGATGGTACCGTCGTGATCATTGAGATCACTCCAGTTGAAGCCTCAAGCTGGACAGACATAAAGCTGATGTACAGATAGTTCCTGCGAGGTCTCCGATCATGGGGCGCCAGGGTATTTCTCCCTCGCAACGTGCTCCGGCGCGCTGTTTGCCCGTCGGCGCCCCGATTTCCGGTCTCGCGCAGGTAGCCGGTTGAGCCGCACGCCGATTTTCGCCAGGTCCCCGCATACGCTTGAGCCACAACCGTCCATCCGGTAGAATCAACCCCATGAGCATCAAAGGTGAACTCGTCCGCGTGCAGGCCAGTCCCGCTCAGGCGCGTGACCAGTGAAAGAGGAAAACAATGGCAGTCATGATCAAGGGAGGAAAGCTCGTCACAGCGATCGATTCCTACGCGGCCGACCTCTTGGTTGAAGATGGCAGGATCGTGGAGATCGGGATCGACCTGGCTGCGCCGGCGGGCGCAGACGTCTACGATGCTTCGGGCAAACTTGTTCTCCCCGGTGTCATAGACGCGCACGTTCACGTCGGTCTGGAACTCCGAGGACACGCGTCTTCCGATTTCCGTGCAACAACACGCGAGGCTGCGTTCGGCGGCGTGACATCATTTCTTACATACGTAACACCGCGCGTCGGCGAGTCGCTCATGGAAGCTGTCAACGCCCGTCAGGCGCGGGCGAACGGACAATGCTACGTGGACTACGGCCTCCATGCGTCGCTCGTTCGGTGGGAAGACCGGGAGGACGATGAGATCCCCCAGATGATCGAGGCAGGCATCCCATCCTTCAAGATGTACACCGTCTACTCTGATGCGGGACTGGCCAGCAGCGAGGATGAACTCTACCAGGCATTCCTCCTCGCCGGTCAACACGGCGGGTTGATCGAAGTGCACTGCGAGAACGAATGGATGATCGAAAGCCGCATCGCCCGGCTGACCAATCAGGGAAGGTTGTCAGCGGCCGATCACGCCGAGACCAGGCCCGGTTACGTGGAAGGAGAAGCTGTCGCCTCCGTCATCAGAATGGCGTGCGATGCCGGTGCCCCTGTCTACATTGTGCATGTTTCCTCAGGTGAGGCTGCCAAGACGATAGCCGAGGCCAAGGATGCCGGGATCGACGTTTTCGCGGAGACCTGTCCGCACTTCTTGCTTCTCGACGAGGAGAAGCTCGCGACCGCCGACGGCCAGCGCTTCGCAACCTGTCCGCCCATCCGCTCCAAGGCTCATCGCGAGGAGCTCTGGGACGCGCTCGAAGAGGAGCTGATCCAGGTGGTGGCAACCGATCACGCCGAGTTCATGGCGGAAGCCAAGGATGAGGGGGCAGCGGACTTCAGGAAGATTCCGATGGGTGTTCCCGGTATAGGCACGCTTCTTCCGCTCATGTGGCAGTACGGAGTCCGGGAGGGGAGGCTGACGGAGAATCAGCTCGTCGATCTTCTGAGTACGCATCCTGCTGAGATCTTCGGGCTCTGTCCGGAGAAGGGAACGCTCTCGGTCGAAACAGATGCTGACATTGTCATCTTCGATCCGGATCTCAAGGTAACGATCTCTCCGGACGTTCTCCACGGGTACACCGACTACTCGCCCTACGATGGCTTGCAGGTCACAGGCTGGCCCGTCTGTACAATGGTTCGCGGCAACTGGGTCGTAAGAGACCGCGAGCTCGTGGGAAGCCACGAGCTCGGATCGTTCATCAGACGCGGCAAGGTCTGTCAGAGACCGGGGCATCGGGTGGAGTAGGGTCATCCGCGTGGTGCGTTCTCGATGGCGGCCCTGATGGTCTCCGCGCCGGTGGTCTCCGCGCCGGTGGTCTCCACGCCGGTGGTCGCACCCACGCTTGCGGCCACAGCTGCAGTACTGCTGCAGTTGCACTACTTCAGAAGAACGGCCTTTGTCGTTGTGCTCCCGACAGCCGTTGTCAGTCTGAAGAAGTAGACACCGGTAGCGACATCATCCCCGGAAGCGTCGGTTCCCAGCCAGATGACCTCGTGGCCGCCGGCGGCACACTCACCGTCTTCCAGAACCGCAACCAGTCTTCCATTCACATCGTGGACCGATAACCTGACGTCGGAAGGCGACGGCAGGCTGTAGACGACCGTCGTCTTCGGATTGAACGGGTTCGGGTAACAGTCGAGACGGACCCTCGGCTCAAACGGTTCCTCCGGCACGTCGGTGGACTCGGACGTTACCTGCGGCTGTACGGCAAGGCAGTTCGCGTTCGTGCCGCCGGAGACCACGAATGAGTCCTTGAGCGTGTTGTCAAGGAGCTGGATGATGTAGACCTTTGTCACAGCGGAGAGAAGAGTTCCACCCGCAATGAATGCGAATCCCTCCGAGTCCAGGATGTCGACATCGCGCGGGTCGGCATTCTCCTCCAGGAACACGGCTGTTGTCGACCAGTCGCTCGTGTCGATGACGTATACATTGGAGTCATCTTCGCAAGCTACGACTATTCTGGAACCGTCAAGCGTCACATCTATGCCCCACGGGTCGTTTCCGACGTCGATCGCCATGACCTCTGTGAGCGTGGCCTGGTCGATGACGCGGACCTGATCGGTTTCCCTGTCGGTGACATATATGTATCGACCATCCGGATCGACAACCAGCTGCCAGAGGCTGTTGCCGATGTCTACCTTGCTCAGTACTTCCGAGCCATCCTCGGCGATCTCGTAGAGAAAGTCCCCGTACCAGTCGACCGCGTATATGTTCTTGCTCACCGGGTCGAGGGCGAGCTGCCCCGGGCCGTCGGAGGACCCGCCCGCGCCGGCAATGCACGGAAGTGTGCCGGTGACGGCGTAAGTAGCGGTGTCGATGATGTAGATGACGTCGTCGTCGCGGCTGGCTGCCATGACGAACGAACTGTCATCCGAGAAGACAATGGAGTTGAGATACTCCCCGACTGCGAAGCTGTGTGTTACGTGATTCGTGGCCGTTTCTATGACCACAACCGCGTCGCCACTGGCGCCGGCGATCCAGATCTCCGAGCCGTCCGGCTTCATGGTGCAGTCATAGGCGTAGTCACCGTCAGGAAGGAGATCGATGGGGGCGCTTTGCGAGTAGGTGTTTACGTCAAACGGCACGCACGTCTCGGATGTCATACAGGCCACATAGCCGTCGTTGGCTCCGGAGAGTGCAACGACCGGGACTGAGAGAGCCACGGCAGCCAGAGCGAGAAGACACAGTGATCTCATTTGAGCACCTCCGGTCTCTATGGGTGGGTCAGTGGGGCGTCGGGGAAGAGTGGACGGCAGCAGCCCCACGAGGTCGAGACTACAGTATTATCACTATATCAGGCAGAATCGGCTGGTGCGAGCCTTCAGGCGTGCCTTCCGGCCCGAATCACGTTGACATTAACGAGAGCTGCATCTAAACTGGGAGGTTCGGAAAGTGCCCTTCAGTAGGGCACATTCTAGGGATTCAGGTGCGATGCGGGGTGTCGGCGCGGAGCGTGTCGAACCGTTGTCTTGGTTTATCCAGGAGTGCGAGATTGCCTGATGTCACGAGAATCCTGAGCGGAGGGACCGTATTTACGGGCGGGCCTGAACCGGTGGTCATAAAAGGTGGTGCGGTCGCTTTTGATGGTGATCGAATCGTGGCAGTTGGTCCTGCCTCGGAGGTTGTCTCCGGGCAGCATGGCGCTGAAGTGATCGACACGAGCGGCAAGCTGATCATGCCGGGGTTCATAAATGCGCACACACACCTCTACAGTGCATTGGCGCGTGGCCTTATGGCCGACATTGCACCGTCGGCCAATTTTGTCGAGATACTTGAACACCTCTGGTGGAAGCTCGATCGCGCCCTGACGCACGAGCATACGTGGTACTCGGCGGCTGCAGGCGCCCTCGATCTCGTGCGGAGCGGCACGACGACCATCATAGATCACCATGCCAGCCAGGTGAGCGTCACGGACAGCCTGGCCAATGTGGCGGAGGCCCTTGAGGAGATCGGGATACGCGCGAATCTCTGCTTCGAGATCACCGACAGAAACGGAGAGACGAAGCGGGAAGAGGGGCTGGCGGAGAGCGAGGCCTTTATCCGGGAGCTGGTGGCGTCAGCGGAATCATCGGGATCCACGGGCGGCAGTACTGGCGACCGTGGTGCTGACGACGACTGCGCTGAGGACGGTGTGGGGCTCCTGACGGCAAGCGTCGGACTCCACGCGAGTTTCACCGTTGATGACGATACATTGGACCGGGCCGGGGGAATCGCCGGGGATGCCGGCGTCGGTTGTCATATACACGTGGCGGAGGATCAGGCGGATGTTGAGGACAGTCTCAAGCGCTGCGGGAAGCGTGTTGCCGAGCGACTGCACGAGCACGGCATCCTGGGAAAGAAAACGATCGCGGCGCATTGCATTCACATCAGTGAGCACGAGCGGGATATCCTGATAGACACGGGGACGATCGTCGTTCACAACCCGCAGTCCAATATGAACAATGCAGTCGGATGCGCTGATGTCCCGGGGATGCTTGAGGCGGGAGTCCTTGTCGGGTTGGGGACGGATGGATTCACAGGGAGCATGTTCGACGAGATGAAGGTTGCCAACCTGATCCACCGGCACCAGGCAGGTGACCCCCGGGCGGGGCACGATGTCGCGGAGCGGCTCTGCCTGAGGAACAACGCGGTGATCGGGTCTCGCCTTGTGAACGGTACGGTCGGCGAGCTCTCAGTCGGATCGCTCGCGGACATTATTGTCCTCGACTACGATCCCCCGACTCCGCTCGAGGCGAGGAACTTCACAGGACATGTGATATTCGGCCTGACCGGATGGATGGTCGAGACGGTGATCATCGGTGGGCGGGATGTCATGCGGGACCGGGAGTTCACAACGGTTGATGCATCAGGCACGGCGGCGCGGGCGAGAGAGCTGGCGCGCGATCTCTGGAGCCGGATATAGCAGATGGGAGAACGTGTGAGGGGAGCAAGAGTCAGAGCGCTCGAGTGTGCGAAGTGCGGGCGTGAGTATGCGCCCGACGAGGTTCGGTTCACGTGTCCCGAGTGTGGCGTGGAAGGCATCCTCGATGTCCTCTACGACTACGACGAGATCGCGTCGCGTTTCACCAGGGAGGATCTCTCCCGTTCGACCGAGCTGTCCCACTGGCGCTATCTGCCGCTGATGCCGGTCGAGTCCCTTGAACACGCCCCGCCGCTCCGAGTCGGTTGGACACCCCTGTATCACGTGGAGAGTGTGCTCGGACTATCGGACCTTCACATCAAGGATGACAGCTTCACCCCGACGGCGTCTCTCAAGGACCGGGCGACCTCGGTCGCCATGGCGAGAGCAACTCAGGAGGGCGTGAAAGCCGTAGCCGCAGCCTCAACCGGCAACGCGGGATGCTCGCTGGCGGGCTTCGCTGCGGCAAACAGGGTTCCGTGCTACATCTTCGTTCCCAAAACGGCCCCCCGCCCGAAGGTGGCACAGCTTCTTGTTTACGGCGCGACCGTCTTCACCGTCGACGGGAGCTACGATGATGCCTTCGATCTTGCGAACAAGGCGATTGAGCGCTACGGCTGGTACAACCGCTGTTGCGCTGTGAATCCCTATCTCGTCGAGGGCAAGAAGACCGTGGCGTTCGAGATATGCGAGCAGCTCGGCTTTCAGGTTCCTGACAGGGTGTTTGTTCCTGTCGGGGACGGTTGCATCATGAGCGGGACATACAAGGGATTTGCCGAGTTCCTGAAGCTGGGGTTCATCGACAGGATGCCCGAGCTCATCGGCGTTCAGGCCGAGGGTGCGAGTCCGGTGAAGCGAGTATTCGAGAGCGGGGGCGAACTCGTGCCGTGCAGCGCTCGCACGATTGCTGACAGCATTGCGGTCGGCCACCCGAGGAACTGGCGGAAAGCTGTACGGGGAATCAAGGCGAGTGGTGGAACAGTTATGACCGTTACTGACGATGAAATTATCGGGGCCATTCGCGAGTTGGCGCAGGCGACCGGTATCTTCGGCGAGCCGGCGGGTGTGACGGCCTTCGCAGGTCTCACCAAGGCCGTTCGGGAAGGGATGGTGGCGCCGGACGAGAAGATCGCTGTCCTGATGACCGGAAGCGGTCTCAAGGACACCGATGCGGCTATGAAGTCGATTGGTGAACCGCTGGCGATAGGGCAGTCGCTGAATGATGTCGAGCGGGCTCTTGGAGAGTGAATGTATGAAGGTCATTCTCACAGTGAACGGCGAAACGCGGACGGCTGAAGTTCCGCCTGCGACGATGCTCCTCGAGCTTCTGCGTGAGCACCTCGGTCTCAGAGGAACCAAGTGCGGTTGTGGGAACGGCGAGTGCGGCGCCTGTACTGTTATTCTCGACGGCGAACCCGTGACTTCGTGCCTTGTCTTTGCGGCGCAATGCGACGGCCGGGAAGTGGTAACTATAGAAGGACTGAGTGGAGAGAACGGAAAGCTCGACCGCATTCAGCAGGCGTTCATCGAAACAGGGGCCGTACAGTGCGGGTACTGTACGCCCGGCATGATAATGTCAGCCGCAGCTCTTCTTTCGAAGAAACCGCATCCCTCGCGCGAGGAGATCGCAGAGGCGCTGTCGGGAAATCTCTGCAGATGCACCGGCTATGTGAAGATCGTGGATGCGGTCGAGGCCGCGTCGCGGACGGAGGACTGACGGATGGAGTATCTCGAAAGTAAGGATCTGATCTTCATAAGGCTTCATCAGGACGAAGAACTGTTCGACTGTCTGAAGGAAATATGTGTCGCCTGTGACGTCAAGGTTGGGGTGGTGCTGTCGGGAATCGGGATGCTGAAGCAGGCGGAGCTCAACTTCTTCAAGAAGCGGGGCGAGTACTCGCAGGTGCTCTTCCCTGAGCCGCTCGAGCTTGTATCGCTCTCGGGGAACATCATCTTCCAGGATGGAGAGCATATGTTCCATCTGCACGCCGTCCTGGCGCGGCCAAACAAGGAAGCGGTCGGCGGGCACCTCTCGAAGGGGAAGGTAAACGTAACGAACGAGATCGTCATTCTGAAATCCGACGCACCCTTGAGGCGAAAGCTTGATCCTGCAACGGGCCTCAAGTCCCTGAGTCTCAAATAGGAGAGCACGATGAGTCCCACCCCGACAGAACTGAGGGGCGTAGCCAAGGCTGTTCGACGTGACATTCTCACGATGTTGCTGGAGGCCGGCTCCGGTCACCCGGGAGGATCGCTCTCAGCTACCGACATCATCACCGCTTTGTACTGGGAAGTGATGGACATCAGACCGGACAGACCGGTGTGGGAAGAGCGCGATCGCTTCGTCCTTTCCAAAGCGCACGCGGCTCCGGCGCTCTACGCCGCTCTAGCGCGGCGCGGTTACTTCGACGTGGCAGAACTCCTGACTTTCCGGAAGCTGAAGTCGAAGCTCCAGGGGTTTCCGGACATGCATAAGACGCTGGGCATAGATGCGTCGGTGGGCTCGCCGGGTCAAGGGCTCTCGATAGCCAACGGCCTTGCGCTTGCCGCTAAGCGCGACGGGAAGAGTTTCCGCGTCTACTGCCTGATTGGCGACGGGGAGACGCAGGAGGGACAGGTCTGGGAAGCCGCCATGACGTCGGCGCATCACGGCCTGGACAACGTCTGTGCCATCATAGACCGGAATCATATGATGGGTGACGGGGACACGGAGAAGATCGCGGCGCTCGCGCCGCTGGGGGACAAGTGGCGCACCTTCAACTGGCACGTCATCGAGACCGACGGCCACGATATGGAGCAGCTGCTCGCGGCGTTCAGAGAGGCCGCGTCAGTGAAGGGGAAGCCATCGCTTGTTCTCGCACGCACAGTGAAGGGTAAGGGTGTTCCCTTCATGGAGAACAGTCCGGAGTGGCACGACAAGAAGGTTACTGAAGATCTGTACGAGGAGGCCATGCAGGCGCTCTCGTAGGAACCGACGCCGGATTACGGACCGGCGAACGCGGCAGAGCAGTACTGGACGTTTACCAGGGGTAACACTTATGGCCGAGATGGGGCTTGCCGACATACATCACACCGCGGTGAAGCTGGAGGCGACGAGCCGGGGTTACGAGCGCGGACTGATCGAACTTGCCGAGCGGGGTTCCGACATTATTGTCATGGATGCCGATCTCGCGGGGTCCAGCGGAACGGGCGAGTTCAGGAAGCGTTTCCCCGACAGATTCATGGACATCGGGTTATGTGAACAGGATATGATAGGAACGGCTGCCGGGATGGCGCTTGCCGGCAAGTGCATCTTCGTGACGACGCACGGCATGCTGGCGGCAGGCAAGGCGTGGGATATCATTCGTTCGACGATCTGCTACGGCACGCTGAACGTGAACATATGTGGCGCGGACGCCGGGCTCTCGGCTGGAGCGGCGGGTGGTTCGAGACAGTCACTCGAGGACGTCGCCGTTATGCGAACGCTCACAGGTATGACGGTCGTAGTTCCGGCTGACTCCATGGAGGCGAAGAAAGCCACGATGGCCGCTTCGCGGATCCCTGGTCCAGTCTACCTGCGGTTTGCGTCGGCGCGTGTGCCTATCGTGACGACGGATCTGACCCCGTTTACGATGGGGCAGGCCGAAGTCTACAGGCAAGGCGACGATGTGTCCGTGCTGGCATGTGGGGTCGTCGTCTATGAGGCCATGAAGGCGGCGCGGAAGCTTGAAGATGAGGGAATCAGTGTGAGGGTTATCAACTGTCACACGGTCAAGCCACTCGACCGGGCGATGGTGAGCAGGGTGGCTGTGGAGACGGGCGCAATCGTGACGGTCGAAGAGGGGGCCTCCATCGGCGGGCTCGGGGGCGCTTGCGCGGAGGCGCTTGCGCAAGTGGGTCGCCCGGTCCCGATGAAGATAGTCGGCATAGAAGACCGATTTGGTGAGTCGGGTGAGCACGAGGAACTCCTTCAGCATTTCGGCCTGACGTCCCGCGGGATCGCGACGGCGATCCGCGAGGTACTGACAATGAAAAAAGGTGGCGCCGCCGGCGCACATGAAGAGGAAGCAAGGAGCAGGTAGGCAGCTGTTACCCACAGCGGAGTGCCGCGGGGTCGCGGCCTGGAATCGGTTGTGGGCGGGCTTCGGCACGCACGGGCAAGAGTCCGTGGTAAATGAGGAGAGATTCGATGTTCGCAGAAAGAATGAACAGACTGGGAACGGAGACCGCCTTTGAGGTGCTGGCGAAAGCGAGGGCGCTCGAAGCACAGGGACGCGATATCGTTCATCTGGAGATAGGCGAGCCGGACTTCGATACACCGGACAACATCCGCCAGTCGGCGGTCGACGCCATCTGGGCGGGTCGTACGCACTACGGTCCCTCCGCGGGTCTCATGGAAGTGCGCGAGGTCATATGCGAGCACTTCGCAAAGGATCGCGGCATTCAGTATTCACCGGATGAGATCGTCCTGACCCCGGGCGGCAAGCCGATCATCTTCCTCCCGATCCTGGCGCTTGTCGACCATGGTGACGAGGTGATCTATCCGAATCCAGGTTATCCGATCTACGAGTCGGCCATCAATTTCGCCGGCGGGAAAGCCATCCCGCTCATGTACAGGGAGGACCGTGACTTCCGCTTCGACATCGCTGAGCTTGAGGAGAAGGTCGGCCCGCAGACGAAGATGATGATCATCAACTCGCCGCAGAATCCTACGGGAGGAGTGCTCGAGGAGAGCGATCTCAAGCGCATCGCCGAGTTGGCGGTTGAGAACGATATTATCGTTCTCTCCGATGAGGTCTACAGCAAGATGATCTATGAAGGGGAGCATCACACCATCGCTGCATATCCGGGGATGAAGGAGCGCACCATCCTCATGGACGCGCACTCCAAGACATACGCAATGACAGGGTGGCGTCTTGGCTACGCCGCAATGCCTAAGGCGATCGCTGAGAAGTTCACCAAGCTCAACACGAACGTCTACTCCCATGCGACCACTTTCGTCCAGATCGCCGGTGCTGAGGCGCTCACGGGTCCACAGGACAAGGTCGGTGAGATGCTGGGGATCTTCAGGCAGAGAAGAGACGCGATCGTGGACGGTCTCAACGACGTCAAGGGCTTCTCGTGTCTCAAGCCGAAGGGTGCGTTCTACGTGTTCCCGAATATTACGGAGACCGGCATACCGTCTCAGGAACTCGCTGACAGAATGCTCAATGACGCGGGTGTGGCCTGTCTGTCTGGAACCTGCTTCGGCAGTAATGGAGAAGGCTACCTCAGATTCAGCTACGCCAACTCCCTGGAGAACATCGAGAAAGCGGTCGAGAACATCCGTAAGAATATGGCCTAGATGTAACCCTCTGTGCCATGGGGGCGACCACGGTGGCCGCTCCCATGGGCAGCAGCGCGGACGTAGACACGGCGAGAGTGCGAATCGTGCACACGCTCAGAGTGGAAGGTACCCATGATTTCAGCGGTCGTACTGGCTGCGGGTGAGTCCCGGAGGATGGGGACGAAGAAGGAGCTGCTCCCGATCGAGGGAACGCCGATGATCCGGCTTGTTGTGGACAAGCTCCTTGCTTCGAGCAAGATCGACGAGGTTATCGTAGTGCTCGGCGCTCACGCCGATGAGGTAGGCTTGGCGCTTTCCGGGATCATAGACGAGCGGCTTGAGCTTGTGGGAAACAGGCGGTTCAGCGACGGGATGGGGACATCTCTGGCGCAGGGCGCCAGCGCCTGCTCGTGGGGGACGGACGGCATCTTTGTTGTCTTGGGTGACGCCCCGTTCTTCTGCGTCGAGGATGTGGACAGACTGGTCGATTCCCACTCGCACGGTGCGGCAATCGTCGTGCCTGTGAGCGCGGGACGCCGTGGGCATCCAATCCTCATCGATGGATCCTACAGAGATGAACTCGAAGAGCTGGACGGGGATGCAGGAGCAAGACACATCCTCGAGCGCGATGCCGACCGTATCGTCGAGGTCCCGATCGACGATGAAGGTTTCCTGGTCGACATTGACGAAACTGATGATTACGAGGCCGTGAAGAACGGGATCGGCGGGTAGTAGGCGACGTCGCACGTTAGGAGGGAGCTCTAGCCATGGCGCTCAGGCTTGCGGATATCTACGAAGAGCTGGCGCGAATGCACCGGGAGGGAGTCTCGGGAGTTGTTGCGACAGTCGTACGCACGGATGGCTCGACGCCCAGAGGCGCAGGCGCCAAGATGATCGTCTATGCGGGCGGACGCATACTCGGTTCCGTTGGTGGTGGTGCGATCGAAAGCACGGTCATCAACGAAGCTGGAAGAATGATCGGGTCGAAGGAGAGCAAACTCTTCTCATTCGATCTCGGTAGCGATCAGAGCATGGCCTGCGGTGGTGGCATGGAGATCTTCCTCGAGCCCATCGCTTCCGGCCCGATGCTCGTCGTCATAGGCGCCGGACACGTCGGTCTGGCAGTGGCGCGGGCGGCCAGACAGTCCGGGTTTCGCGTGGCTGTGGTTGACGACCGAGCGGAGATGGTATCTCTGGAACGATTCCCTTTCGCGGAGTTGCGACTCGTGGGAAATGAGGAGCTCCTTGAGAGTGATCTCAAGGTGAGTGGAGAGACTTTCGTGGTCGTAGTAACGAGGGGGCACCGGTTCGACAAGGAGTGGGTCAGGAAGCTAATCGTGAAGAAGCCTGCCTACCTTGGAATGCTCGGAAGCGAGAAAAAGGTCACGGAGGCATTCACCGAGCTCGAAGCAGAGGGAGTATCGCGTGTCGAACTCGACACTGTGCATGCCCCTATCGGGCTCGACATTGGAGCAGAGACTCCCGATGAGATCGCGGTCAGTGTCATCGCCGAGATAATTGCAGTGAAGCACGGCATTAGAGATACGGCGAGACTGATGGACAAGATGGGCTTCAAGGGGCGGGACAGAGACTGATGAAGCAGGACAGCCTGATTATCGTGAGGGGCGGGGGAGATCTCGGGAGCGGGGTCGTTTTCAGGCTTGTGAGCGCAGGTTACAGAGTGGTGGTTCTCGAAGCAGAACGCCCCACGGTCGTCAGAAGGAAAGTCTCTTTTGCCCAGGCCGTGTTCGACGGGCGTGCGTCCGTTGAAGAAATCCCCTCGCTTTCAATCACACTGGAAGAGCTTGAGACCACTTCCATCGGTTTCTGGGATCCGGAAAGCGCAGCGGGTCAGCCGATATCCGTCGTCGTTGATCCGGAAGGGCGTTCGCTCAGCATTCTGAGTCCCGACGTGGTAGTGGACGCCAGGATGGCGAAGCGAAACCTTGGAGCCGATATCAGCGACGCTCCTCTCACGATTGGACTGGGGCCGGGATTCGAAGCCGGTCGGGATGTGGATCTAGTGATCGAGACCAACCGTGGACACAGGTTGGGCCGGGTCATTCGATCCGGGTGCGCTGAACCCGACACCGGTGTTCCCGGTGCGGTGCTGGGTGTGACCGAGGAGCGGATAGTGCGTTCTCCGGCAAACGGTCCCTTTCAGTCCACGCGACAGATAGGAGACCTGGTTGAGGCCGGTGACAGACTCGGTGAGGTCGGGGGGAGGGCGGTGGTCGCCCGGACCGGTGGGCTCATCCGCGGGCTCGTCTCGGACGGTGTGGAACTCCGTGAGGGCCAGAAGAGTGGGGATATCGATCCGCGTGGCGACCGGATAGATCCTGCCACCGTCTCCGATAAAGCTCTCGCCATCGGCGGAGGCGTGTTAGAGGCTCTCCTGTCACGGGGTTTTCTGCCTGGGAGATGATGCAGTGTACGAGCCGGTCTGGAGACATCCAAAAAGCCTGGACGAGGCCGTGATCGCCATCGCCGACGCCGGTGAATCCGGGAAGGTGATAGCTGGAGGGACGGATCTCGCCGTGCTTATCCGAAAGCGCGTATCGAGACCGGACGTGCTTGTAGATCTCTCCGCCGTGTCAGGACACGCGGAGATAACCATCGCCGATGGACGCGTTGAGCTCGGTGGGCTTGCCACACATGCCGAGATCGCCGAGCACCCGATTATGCGCGAGAGAGTCGGATTGCTTGCTGCGGCGTGCGCCGCGGTTGGCTCCCCACAGACACGGTCTCTAGGTACGATCGGGGGGAATGTAGCGAACGCCTCGCCTGCGGCCGACAGCGTGACGGCGCTCGCGGCTCTGGATGCCGATGTGCGTGTTCTGTCGGTGCGGGGGGAGCGCATCATTCCTATCGCGGGTTTCTTCAAGGGGCCGGGAGCGACGACGCTGGCCGCAGATGAGCTCATTGCCGGGGTTTCGTTCGACCTGCCCGACGCTGGAGCCCGCAGCTACTATCGTAAGGTCGGGCAGCGTAACGCGCTTGCCATCGCAATAGTCTCGATCGGGGCTACGTTCGATCCCGGGACGGCAACAGTACGATTAGCCTTCGGTTCGGTTGCTCCGACAGTGGTGCGCGCGAGGGCGGCCGAGGAGCACTTCGAGTCGGAGTGGGTGACTTCGAATGACCAACCGGAGCTTGTGAAGGCAGTGGCGCAACTCGCTGTCGAGGTGGCGAGTCCGATAGACGATGTGAGGGCGACGGCCGAGTACAGAACAATGCTCGTGGAATCACTGACGGCGTCGTCGCTTGAGGAAATGTGTCTGAGAGACTGACTGGTTTGCTGTGCACGGCAAAATGTGTCTGACGAGAGGTATTTGAGACATCACCGGTAAGACAGAACAGAACGGAGGCAGCGGTGTTCAGTACGAAAGACTTCAGGGGCAGAGATTTCATCACACTTCTGGACTACACGAGGGAAGAGATAGAATTCATTCTCGATTTTTCGGCGGAGCTCAAGGAGAAGTTTAAGTCGGGGCGTTCTCACAAGTACCTTGAGGACAAGACACTCTTCATGATCTTCTACAACTCATCTCTGAGAACGAGAAACAGTTTCGAGGCGGGGATGACGCAGATGGGTGGCCACGCGCATTTCCTCGATCCCAACAAGATCTACATGCCTGTGCTCGAGGGCGAAGAGGTCGCCTACTCGACCGAGCGTATCTCGGATGTGGCGCGTGTGCTCGACCGCATGGGGCACGGCATGGCCATCCGGATATACGGGGATCCCGTCGGTTGGGTCAACGGCAAGGCCAACCGCATAGTGCGTGAGTTCGCACACTGGGCCGAGCGCGTTCCCATCATCAACATGGAGTGTGACATCTACCATCCCTGCCAGGGTATGGCCGACATCCTTACCGTCAAAGAACACTGCGGCGGTTTCAAGGGGAAGAAGTTCGTGATGAGCTGGGCCTACAGCCCGAGCGTTCACAAGCCACTGTCGGTTCCTCACAGCGCAGTGATCGCAGCCGCCACCGTCGGTTGTGATGTGGTTCTGGCGCATCCCAAGGGGCTCGAGCTTGACGATGATGTTCTCGCTGCGACGCGCAAGCGCGCCGAGGAGTCCGGCGGTTCGTTTGAGATAACGAACAACATGGAAGAGGCTTTCAAGGACGCCGATGTCGTTTACCCGAAGGCGTGGACTTCGAAGCACTTCATTCCGCCGATCGCCGACGCGCCGATGATGGAGAAGACGCAGGAGCTCTTCGACGCCAACAAGGACTGGATCTGCGACGCTGCGAAGATGAAGCTCGCAAAGCCTGACGCGATATATATGCACTGCCTGCCGTGTGACCGGGGATTCGAGGTGACCGATGAGGTCATCGACGGTCCGAATTCGGTAGTGTTTGACGAGGCTGAGAACAGACTTCACGTACAGAAGGCCATCATGGCCCTGACGATGGATGTCTAGATAGAGGGGTTTTGATGATGGCAGTGAATCTCAAAGGCCGAGATCTCATCTGTACTCAGGACTGGAGCGTTGAGGAGCTGGAGGCGACGCTTGAGCTTGGCGCGAAGATGAAGAAGGAGCGGTACAGTGAAGAGCACGCTGCAATCCTCCGGCACAAGACGTTCATGCTCATGTTCTACAACTCGTCGTTGAGGACACGCCAGTCGTTTGAGGCGGCGGCGACGGAGCTGGGTGGGCACGCGCAGTTTCTCGAGACCAAGAACCTCCGGCTCAAGAGCAAGACGCAGAGTGGGGAGGTCATGAAGGACACGGCCGGCGTGATGAGTCGTTACGGTGTCGGCATAGGCATCCGGATTCTCGAGGATTCGGTCGAGAAGTACGGTGATGGTGACAAGTTCCTTCGGGACTTCGCCGACGTGGCGACCGTTCCCATTATCAGCATGGCGCACGACATGTTCCACCCGTGCCAGGGACTAGCCGATGTCATGGGGATGCGGGAGAGCATCGGAGACACGAGAGGGAAAACACTGCTCCAGATCTGGGGCTACTCGCCGATGGTCAGATCGTGGAGCTCCGTGCAGGAGAGCATCGTGATCAACTCGCGGCTCGGTATGAACGTGCGCATGGCGTACCCGGAAGGCTTCGAGATCGACCCCGACGTTATCGAAACGACGAAGGCCAACTGTGCGGCCGCGGGTACGACGTTCGAGGTCACGCACGATCAGGATGCTGCATACGACGGCGTTGATGTCGTCTACTCGCGCCACTGGATGCACCCCAAGCGCTACGAGCTTGGCCGCGAGGGCGAGCAGGAGCTCTCCGCCAAGCACAAGGATTGGCGTGCAACCACGGAGCGGATGGCTCGGACACACGATGCCGCCTTCATTCATCCGATGCCGATCGATCGCGGAAACGAGGCGGACGACGCTGTCTGCGATGCAGAGCGTTCGATCATTTACGATGTAGCTGAGAACAGACTGCATGCCCAGAAGGCCATCATGGCTTTGACGATGGGGTAGGAGGAGTAAATGAGCAAACTTGCTGTTGTCGCCATCGGCGGCAACTCCATTACCAAGGCCGGCCAACGCGGCACGATTTCCGAGCAGTTCGAGAATGCTGCGGAGACCGGTCGTCACATCGCCGGCATGATAGAGAAGGGGTGGGACGTTGTCATCACGCACGGCAACGGCCCTCAGGTCGGGAATATTCTCCTGAGAGCCGAGATGGCTTCCTCCGTTCTGCCCAACCTTCCTCTGGACACCTGTGGCGCGGATTCGCAGGGCGCCATGGGATACATGATCCAACAGGTCCTCGGCAGGGAGCTTCGCAAGAGGGGAATCGACAAGGAGGTCGTGTCGGTTGTAACACAGGTCGTGGTCGACCGGGACGATCCTGCATTCCGGAAGCCGGCCAAGCCGATCGGGCCGTTCTACACGATGGAGGAAGCTGAAAGACGCAGGGAAGATGACGGGTGGGATATCGTGGAGGATGCCAATCGTGGATGGCGACGAGTTGTGGCATCGCCGATCCCGCATCGTGTCGTAGAAGCGCGCTCGATCAAGGCACTGCTTCAAGTCGGATCCATTGTTATCGCCGTAGGAGGTGGGGGCATTCCGGTCGTCGAGGACGAAGCAGGTCTCAGCGGTGTCGAAGCCGTCATCGACAAGGACCACGCTTCACGACTACTGGCGAATGACATAGGTGCGGAACTTCTTGTTATCTCGACCGACATTGAGAAGGTCGTACTCAACTTCGGTACGACTGAGGAGATCCCACTGGACATGATGACCGTTGCTGAAGCGAACAGGTATCTCGATGAAGGTCACTTCCCGGCCGGCAGCATGGGACCAAAGGTAAGAGCCGGTATCGCTTTCATCGAAGGGGGAGGGAAAGAGGTCATAATAACCAACCCGGAGTCCATCGAGCGCGCGCTAGACAAGAAGACCGGTACACGCATAGTGGCATAGGTTGCTGCTTGAGTTCCGGTCGGAGCCAGAGCGCACGGAGGGCGCGGGCCAACACGTCGGGGTGACAAATGAAGGATCTGGCGAAGATCATCAGGGTAGCGCGCGGCAAGATGCCGGCGGATCTGGTTCTCAAGAACGCGAGGATCGTCAACGTGTTCTCGTCGGAAGTCTATGCCGGCGACATCGCCATCTGGGGCGAGCGCATCGTCGGGATCGGTGACTACGAGGGCAAGAAAGAGATCGATCTCAAGAAGGCGTTCGTGCTGCCCGGTCTCATAGACGGGCACATGCACATAGAGAGCACGATGGTGACGGTGCAGGAGTTTGCGCGGTCCGTTGTGCCGCGGGGCACCACGTCGGTCGTCGCCGACCCTCACGAGATAGCCAATGTCCACGGGATCGAGGGCATCTACTACATGCTGAATTCCAGCAAGTACAGTCCCGTGAACATCTTCATGATGCTTCCATCCTGCGTTCCCGCCACGGAATTTGAGACAAGCGGAGCCGTTCTGCGCGGATTCGACCTCTACCCGCTCCTCAGGGAGAAGTGGGTTCTGGGACTCGGGGAGGTAATGAATTTCCCCGGCGTTCTGATGGAGGACGAGGGTCTTCTGGACAAGATAACAATGACCCACGACCGCAAGCGGATCGATGGGCACGCTCCAGGTCTCTCCGGCAAAGACCTCAATGCCTACATCGCGACGGGGGTCGCCTCCGATCACGAGAGCACGACCGTCAAGGAGATGACGGAGAAGCTCAGACTCGGGATGTACGCCATGATCCGGGAAGGGTCTGTAACGAAGAACCTCAAGGATCTTCTCCCGGCCGTGACGTGCGAGAACAGCTCGCGCTGTTTCTTCGTTACCGACGACAGGCATCCTAAGGATCTGCTCGAGAAGGGCCACATAGACCACATGGTCAAGATGGCTGTGAAGGAAGGACTCGATCCCCTCACGGCCATCAGGATGGCCACCATCAACACGGCCCAGTACTTCGGTCTCAAGGACCTCGGAGCAATTGCTCCAGGGTATAGGGCGGACCTTGTTGTCGTCGACGGTTTGAAGCGACTCAATATCAAGATGGTCTTCAAGAACGGTAAGTTGGTTGCCGAGAACGGCGAGATGATAGTGCCGCCCCCGAGAGTGCCTCTCCCTCAGCTTCGGAGCTCGATCAACATCAAATGGTTGGCGCCCGGGGATTTCGACATCGCCGCGAAAGGTACGAAGGCGCGCGTCATCAATCTGGTTCCCGACCAGATCGTCACACGCGGAACGGTCGAGAAAGTAAAGGTGAAGGATGGTCTCGTAGTCGCAGACACGAAGAGAGATATCCTCAAGATGGCGGTCGTCGAGCGGCACCACGCGAGTGACAACATCGGGTTGTGCCTGGTCAAGGGGTTCGGTCTGAAGAAGGGCGCCATTGCGAGTTCTGTCGCACACGACTCGCACAACATTGTCGTCATTGGGACGAGCAGCGAGGACATGATGGCGGCCGTGGTCGAGATCTCGAAAATGCGCGGCGGTCTCTCCGTCGTGTGTGATGGAGAGCTGTTGGCCGGCCTGCCGCTTCCTATTGCAGGACTCATGTCGGAAGAGGCACTTGAGAATGTAGTGAAGGGACTCGAGAAGGTTGTCAAGGCGTCGAAGCGGATCGGCTCCAAGGTCGACGATCCATTCATGGCCATGTCGTTCCTGGCTCTGCCTGTTATCCCGGAGCTCAAGCTGACCGACAGGGGGCTTTTCGACGTCGAGAGCTTCCAGTTCACCGACCTGTTCGTCTGACCCGTGAGTTGCCGGGGAGGTAGGAACCGGTCCCGCCGTCCGGCAGCAGCCCGTTCGACCATCAGAGGGGGTTCATGAAGCGACAGGTCTACATAGCTCTCTTCATCGCAATCTTCGCGTCCACCATGGGGGTCGGATTCATTGGCCCCCTGTTGCCGTTCTACGCTAGAAGCTTCGGGGCGGCTGGTCTCACTCTCGGCCTCATATTCTCCGGGTTCTCGCTCGCTCGTTTTGTCTTCATGCCTTTTATCGGGCGACTGTCGGATCGATTCGGGAGGAAGCGGTTCATCACGGCAGGGCTCGCCATCTTTACGCTCTTCTCGTTTGCCTATCTCAAAGTTGATTCCATCGCCAGTCTTCTTATAGTCCGATTCCTGCACGGCGCGGCAAGCGGAATGGTCGTTCCCGTGGCCCAGGCCTATATCGGCGACGTCGCGCCCAAGGGTCGCGAGGGCAGCGTGATGGGCACCTTCATGGTATTTCTCTTCACTGCGTTTGGAATAGGGCCGCTCCTGGCTGGACCTTTGGCAGACCGGTTCGGTCTGGGTGCGCCGTTCTACGCGATGGGCGCCCTGTCGGGAGTCGCTCTCATCTACGCGATCATCTTTCTCCCGGAACTCGGGCTTCACAAGGAACGCTGGAAGAGCCGCGCGCCGGTCATGACGGTCCTGAAGGACCCAGTCGTGCTTGCGGCCGTGCTCTTTCGTACCGTCATATCGTTTGGCCGCGGGCTCGTGATTCCCTTCCTGCCGTTTGTTGCGGAAGAGCTAGGGGCCTCGCTTTCGATCGTCGGTGTGCTCCTCGCCACAAACATACTGCTTGCCGGGTTCATGCAGATACCGTTCGGCAAGCTCGCCGACAGGGTGTCCAAGCCTCTTCTTATGGGATGGGGCATCGTCGCCAGTGCGGCCGTTATCGCTGCGATTCCCTTCTGTTCGAGTGTTGCGTGGCTGTTCGGCCTGCAGATCGTGACCGGCATATCCTTGGCACTCGGGCTGCCGGCGGCACTTGCTCTTGCGGCGAAGTGCGGAGACAGGTACAACGGTATGGGAACGGTGATGGCCATTTTCAATACAGGGATGAGTGTGGGGTTGATCGTAGCGCCTCTCGCCGGAGGACTCGTTGCAGAGTGGTTCGGACTGGACTTCGTCTTTTTCGCGGGTTCACTGGTGGTGGTCGTCGGTGGTTTTGGAGGATTCTTGTTGCTGATCAGATGGGCGCGGAAGATCGGCGCGATGGACTGTGTCGACCCGGCGCCCGAGTCGGTCCCCGTCTGAGGGTGCGCCGGTCACAGGAAGGAGCACATCATGAAGAAGCTCACGTTGTTTGCTTTTCTGCTTGTCCTTCTGTCTCTCGTTGTGACGGGATGCCGGCAGAGCACTCCGTCGCAGGACACAGGTGCTTTCAAGGTCGGGATGGTCTTTGACGTTGGCGGCAAGGGGGATAAATCTTTCAATGATTCCGCATATCGCGGGCTTCTGAGAATTGCCGACGATTTCGAGATTGAGCACACGGAGTTCGAGCCCGGACAGGACGCTGACAGGGAGACCGGTCTCAGGAAGCTGGCGCAGGCGGGCTTCGACGTCATTATCGGTGTAGGATTCCTCTTCAGCGATTCCATGAGGAGTGTGGCGGTCGACTACCCGGATGCGCGGTTCGCGTGTGTCGACTTCGACGCAAGACCGAATGAACAGCTCCCGGACAATCTTGCCGGTCTCATCTTCCGGGAGGAAGAGGGGTCGTTCCTGGTCGGTGTGATCGCCGGTCTCAAGAGCGCGACGGGCCGTCTCGGTTTCATCGGTGGTATGGACGTGCCACTCATCCACCGGTTCGAGGCCGGCTACATTGCAGGGGCCAGGTATGCCAACCCGGCCGTCTCTGTCACCGTTGGATATGCAGGTTCAACTCCGCAGGCGTTCGCTGATCCCGCGAAGGGCAAGGAACTGGCGCTGCTCCAGTACGGTCGAGGTGTGGATGTTATCTACCACGCTTCCGGCAACACGGGCATAGGCGTCATAGAGGCGGCGAGAGAGACCGGCAACCTTGCGATCGGCGTCGATTCGAATCAGAACTACATGGCGCCCGGCTATGTGCTTACCAGCATGGTCAAGAGGGTAGATAATGCCGTATACGCGGTCATTCTCTCGGCCCTCGAGAACAGGTTCGAAGGGGGCGTTCAGGAATTGGGTCTCGCCGAGGATGGTGTTGGCTACGCCGTGGACGACTACAATTCAGAGCTCATGACGGAAGCTATGATCGAGACGGTCGAGACTGTGAGGGCGAAGATCATCGCCGGGGAGATCGACGTCCCGCGCGATTAGCCGATTCCGCCACAAATAGTTGTACGAGGGGGTTCTCGCTTCATGCCCGAGCATAATGCCGTCGAGATGCGAGGAGTGACCAAGCGCTACCCGCGCGTGCTGGCGTGTGACGACGTTGACTTTGACGTCCGCCGCGGTGAGATCCACGCGATAATCGGTGAGAACGGAGCGGGCAAGTCTACGCTCATGAAGATCCTCTACGGCATGGTCCGGCCTGACGAGGGTTCCATAATGCTCAACGGCAAGCCGCTTGTCGGGCACAGCGCGAGCGATTCGATCAAGCACGGACTCGGCATGGTCCATCAGCATTTCATGCTCATAGATCCATTCACGGTGGCCGAGAACGTTGTTCTGGGAACAGAGCCGGTTCGGGCGGGCCTCCTTATTGATGGTAGGGTGGCAAGGGAGAGAGTCGAGCGCCTGTCATCTGAGTACGGTCTTGCACTGGACCCGGACGAGAAAATCGAGAACCTCTCAGTGGGACTGGAGCAGCGCGCCGAGATAGTGAAGGTGCTTTACCGGGGCGCCGATATCCTGATCCTGGATGAACCGACTGGTGTCCTCACGCCTCAGGAAGTCTCCGAATTGTTTCTCATCCTGAGATCGCTTCGCGAGAGCGGCCGCACGATAATCTTCATTACACACAAGCTGAAAGAGGTAATAGAACTGGCCGACCGTGTCACCGTAATGCGTGACGGGCGCGTGACCGGCGTGATATCGGCAGCGGAAACGACTCCTGAAGAGCTGGCCAGAATGATGGTCGGCCGGGATGTGCTTCTGAGGGTCGAGCGAGGAGAGACAACGCCCGGCGAAACGGTTCTCGAAGTCAATGATCTGTCTGCGGTCGGCAGAAAGGGAACACACGTCCTGGACCACGTGAGTCTCAAGATCCGATCAGGCGAGATCCTGGGAGTAGCCGGTGTTCAGGGAAACGGCCAGACCGAGCTCGTCGACGTCATCACGGGTCTTCGTCCTGCTTCATCGGGGCATGTTGTATTGAGCGGATCGGACATTACAAATCGAAGACCGCGCGTCATCCGTGACATGGGTGTGGCGCACGTTCCGGAGGACAGACAAGCGCGGGGACTCGTGCCGGAGTTCACGGTGGCGGAGAACCTTGTACTGGGGCACCATCACCGTGCCGAGTACTCTCGTCGCGGTCTCATAAATGTAGCGAAGATAGAAGAGCATGCGCGCGAACTCATAGCGGAGCATGACCTCAGGCCTGCCGATCCATCGGTCAGTGCTTCCCATCTTTCCGGAGGCAACCAGCAGAAGGTCATCATTGCCCGGGAGTTCGACGAAGATCCGGCGCTCCTGATCGCATCTCAGCCGACGCGCGGAGTCGATATCGGAGCGATCGAGTTTGTTCACACAAGCATCCTCAAGATGCGGGATGCCGGCGCCGCAGTACTCCTTGTGTCGGCAGAGCTGTCTGAGATAATGACGCTCTCGGATCGGATAGTGGTCATGTACGGGGGACGCATAGTTGGGGAGTTCGAGGCGGGGACGGTGACGGAGGAAGATCTGGGTCGCTACATGACAGGTGCGGCGAACGATTCCGGAGAGCAGACCATGGCTGGAGGGGCGGCATGAGCTCGCCAAGGATACCCGGCATGGCCACACGCGTTCGCGAAATTGCCGGGGCTGGAAAGATCGCGGATGTGGTGGCGCCGCTGGTCGCTGTGCTGGCGGCTTTCCTCGTAGGTGGTCTGGTGGTTGCCGCCATCGGCGAGAATCCTCTCACGTTCTATCTAACTCTCTTCCGGGGAGCTTTTGCAAACGCCGATAGCATTGGACTTGTGCTTTTCAATGCTACACCCCTCATCTTTGCCGGTTTGGCAGTGGCCTTCGCGTTTCGGGCCGGTCTGTTCAATATCGGAGGCGAGGGTCAGCTCTACATAGGTTCGTTTGTCTGCACATGGGTGGCCCTGCAGATGCCGGGCGCGCCGAGGGTGCTGCTGATTCCGGTGCTCATTCTCGCCTCCGCCGCGGGCGGAGGTCTGTGGGCGGCGATCCCCGGGTATCTCAAGGCACGCTTCGGAGTCCACGAAGTCATCAACACGATCATGATGAACTTCATCGCGGTGGGACTCACAAGCTACCTCGTCGTGGCCGTCTTCAAAGAGGCCGGGCAGATGACGCCCCAGACGGCAACGATCCCGATTGCGGGAGAGCTGCCGCGGCTGGCCTACTTCTTTCAGTCGCTCGGTGTTCCCCTCCCGGCTGCGAACCCGCTGAATGCTTCGTTTCTGATAGCCCTGGCTGCCGTCTGGCTCGCCTGGTTTATTCTGCGCAGGACCACACTCGGATACGAGATCCGGGCCGTCGGTCATAATGCTTCTGCAGCAGAGTACGCCGGTATCAACGTGCGCCGCACGCTCATCCTGGCGATGCTCCTGAGCGGGGCCTTCGCAGGGCTTGTGGCAACGAACGAGGTGATGGGATTTCGTCACAGGTTCCTCGACAATTTCTCAAGCGGTATCGGATTCATGGGAATCGCGGTTGCGCTCTTGGGAAGAAACTCTCCCCTGGGCGTTCTGTTTGCCGCGCTTCTCTTTGGGGTTCTCAACACCGGTGCGCTCGAGGTTGATCTTTTCACCAATGTGCCGAGGGAACTCATTCTGGTTGTTCAGGCTGTGACGATCATCCTCGTGGTGGTCGGAAACGAGATCGTGCAGCGCCGGCGCGGGCGCGGTGCGACGTTGGCGCATCGTTCGGAGGCCGCGCCGATCGATCAGGACGGAAGTGCGGAGGTCTCATGAGTGACGGTGGGGGATCGGGAGGAGAACGGAAGTCCGTGAGCCGCTATGAGGAGTCGCGGACGACCGGCATCGTGATTTCGACGGTGTGGGTCATAGGTCTTTCCGTCATGGCCAAGGCTCTCGCGCTCGTCAAAGATATCATCGTGGCGGAGCGCTTCGGGACGAGTAGCGAAATGGACAGCTATCTCGTGGCCCTCACGATCCCTGCTCTGGTGATAGCCTGGTTCCGTTCGCCTATTCGCTCAGGCTTCGTTCCTCTATTCACGGAGCGATTGGAGCGGTACGGGGAGCGCAGGGCATGGAGTGACACCGGCGTATTTCTGGCGGATTTTCTGCTTCTCATACTTGTTGTCACCGTCATTATTCTGGTTCTGGCGCCTCTTCTGGTGTCGCTTGTGGCGCCCGGATTCGATGAATCCAGGCATGCGCTCGCAACATCGCTGACGCGCGTGATGGCCTTCTCGATACTTTTCTCGACCATGGCGGGCCTGTTTGCGAACACCCTCCACTGCTATAGGAACTTCGCCGTTCCAGGGCTCGGACGCCCTCTCAACAACGTCATCATGATTCTGGCAGCCGTCTTTCTCACAAAAACCCACGGCATTCACGGCCTCGCCTACGGTATTCTCCTGGGCAGCGTCGTGCACGCAGTCGTGCAGCTGCCGTCCCTCTTGCGCCGAGCCAAAGGGGTCACGCTCCGCATCGATTTCAGGCACCCGATGTTCCTCGGAGTCATGCGCCTGGCACTTCCTCTCTTCATAGGCATGGCGGGAGCGAAGCTGGACGATGTTGTCGATCGTATCTTTGCTTCCATGCTTGCGGAGGGAAGCATCTCCGGGCTGTCGTACGCGCTCCGCCTGATCGAACTCCCGAAGGAGATTCTCATCGTCGGGTTCTCGACGGTGCTGTTCCCGTTCTTCGCGACCATGGCTGCACGTGGCCGGATTGACGAACTTGCAGACAAACTGATGGCCGCGATGAGAATCGCATTCTTCATACTTCTCCCGGCATCCATTGGAATGGCAATGCTTGGTGAGCCGTTCGTGAGGCTCCTTTTTCACCGGGGGGCCTTCGACGACGAGTCGATGAGGTTCACGGTATCTGCGCTTCTGCTCTACACACCCACGATATGGGCACTTGGCATCTCGAGTATCATGACGTCGGCCTTCATTGCTATGAAAGATACGAAGCGGCCGGTGATCGCCGGGTTCCTGCGGCTCGGAATGAAGGTTGGACTCGTCTTCATCTTCATGCGGATGTTCGATAGCGCGGGAGTGGCGCTCTCCACATCCGTCTCGCATATCTTTAAGCTCGGGCTCTTTTTCATCCTGCTGCCGAAACAGCTGAGAGGTGGGCGCTACCCGGCGCTTTTCCGGTCGTTCCTCGCAACCGCTCTCACGACCGCAGTAATGGCTGTTGTTCTCTACTTTCTGTCTCCCACTGCAATCAGCGTCGGACTGCGCGGGTCGCTCGCGTGGCAGATAACGGCACTGGTGGGAATGGGAGCTGTGGGACTGGGTGTCTACCTGAGCGCAGCGCGGCTCTTGGCGCCCAATGAGCTCAAAGAGATGCTGGAGGCGAGCTCCAGCGGTGCGCGTGGCGTCATCGCACGGATACGAGGAAGGAAGTAGGAGGGCATGAAGATTGTTTGAGCTTGTAGTGCTTGACTCTGCTCTCAGGATGGCGACGCCGCTCATACTGGCTTCGCTCGGCGGTCTATTCTCCGAACGCTCCGGGGTCGTGAACATCGCGCTCGAGGGCATCCTTCTCACCGGGGCCTTTGCGAGTATTCTGGCGACCTACTACACCGGCGATCCATGGGTCGGGGTTGTCGCCGGCATTTTCGCGGGGATGCTCGTCTCGCTCATACACGCGGCAGTCACAGTCATCTTCAAGGCCGACCAGATAGTGAGCGGCGTCGCCATCAATCTCCTGGCGGCCGGAGCTACCCAGTTCCTCACATGGATCACATGGGGGAGTTCGTCGAACTCACCGCCCGTGGTCGGAATGGCGCGTTGGTCGCTTCCGGAAAGCTGGGGACCGGTTGCGCGTGGTGTCAATGTTTTCATCGGACACTATCCTCCTCTCGTCTATGTGGCGCTCGTCGCCGTGGCCGTGGCCCACGTGGTGCTCTGGCACACGCCGTTCGGTCTGAGATTGAGGGCTACGGGTGAACATCCCGCGGCCGTCGATGCGCTCGGAGTAAGTGTAAGGAAGATGCGTTTCGCGGGCGTGCTCTTGAGCGGAGCGCTCGCGGGGCTCGGCGGCGCCTTCCTCGCACTCAACACGCATCAGTTTGTGAAGAACATGTCGGCCGGTCGCGGGTACATTGCCCTCGCGGCCATGATCTTCGGCAAGTGGAATCCCGTCGGAGCCGCTCTGGCGTGTCTGCTTTTCGGCTACGCGGAGGCGGTCCAGATGGGCCTGCAGGGACAGCAGGTGCCGAGCCAGTTCGTGCAGATGATTCCGTACGTGCTGACGATGATTGCACTCGTGGGTGTCATTGGAAGAGCCCGGCCGCCGGCGGCGCTGGGGAAGCCATACTAGGACGGGCAGGTTGGCCGGGAATCCGTACCGGTACTCCAAGGAGCGGAACATGAATACGATTTCCATCAGAGTTTTTGTCGTGGCCATCTCCATTCTGTTTCTGGCTGGAGTCGCGATGTTTCCGGCGCCTGCGGCCGCGACCGATCTCGCGCCACTGATCGGCGATGACCCGGTGCCGGTCGAGTGTCACGCGACGGAGCTATTTGAGCGAGCGCCGACCATCACTGGTTTCTCCGGTTCAAGCGCGATCATCGAGTTCACAACCGTAGAGGAAACACCGCCGGGTATCATCCGGTTCGGTCCATTACACGAAGTCGGTGGTGTTGAGCGGGCGGCATACCGCAAGATCGCATCAGAGAAGAGCGAGGAGTGGACGCGCGAACACACGATCCTGGTAAATATTTCCAGTCTTGAATCGTCGGCATACGGCTCAAGCTACATGGACAACGGTGGCGGCATAGTGGCGTATCGGCTCGAGGTGTTCGATCCCGCGTTCAACGTTGTTAGGACGGTGGACCGTAGTTTCCGTTACTCGCGGTCGGGTCCGCGCGGGGACGGCGAGTATGCGCGGGCAGAGACCATCGTGTTCGGTCCTTGCCTGGACGGTGTCGGTCCCGGGTACTTCACCGTGTCGTGGGAGACGGACACTCCGTCATTCGGAGGAGTCATCATCAGGGACGGGGAGAGCGAGCGGGTGGTCTCCGACAACCGTGCCGATGTGCGCCATGAAGTGCTTGTGGCCGGCCTCGAGGCGGACACCGCTTATGCGTACCGGGTTCAGTACGGCAACACCAAGGTGCGTACGCGTTGGTACGATGTGCAGACCGCGCCGGACCACGGCAGCAGGCAACCGTTCACCTTCGCATTTGCTTCCGACTCCCGATCCGGAGTGGGTGGGGGAGAGGAGAGCATCGAAGGTGTCAACTACGCCGGGCTGAAGGCGGTTCTCGCTGGGGCGAAGGCGCAGGGAGCCGACTTCTTCCTCTTCGGTGGTGATCTCGTCGATGGATACACGAGTTCGGGAGAGCGCTTCCTGACCGAGCTTGATTCCTGGCGAAGGGCAAGCGATCAGGTGGCGTTCTCGATGCCGATATATGAAGGGATGGGCAATCACGAGCAGGTAGGCGACTACTTCGAGGTGACGGATCCTGAGCATAGTGGGAAGAAGATCCTCATGTATCGCGACCGGCAGGGCGAGGAGAGCGTAGAGGCGCTTTTCTCAGCGCGGTTCGTGAATCCCCCGGGGAGCTGCTATGGCAATGCCATACCCGGTGTAGAGCGTTCAGACTTCAGGGGCGTGGAGCACAGAGGCCCCGGTTACGGTGAGACCGTCTATTCCTTCAATTACGATAACTGCCACTTTGTATCTATCAACTCCAACTACTGGGTGACCGGACTCTACTACTCCCACAACACCGCGCGCTGGCCGAGTGATCACGACGGTGTCGCGTACGCGCTCGGCGCTTTCGGGGGCAACAGAGAAGGCTATCTCCTGCCCGAACAGCTCAAGTGGCTCAAGATCGACCTCGATGTCGCCCAGTCCGATCCCGACATAGACTGGATATTCGTCTTTACCCACGAGCCGGCTTTTCCGACCGGAGGACATGCCTACGATGCGATGTTCTGGAGAGACGAGGAGCGGACCGGCAGCGACGGACTCAATGACGCGAGTGTTCCGCGAGGCGACGTGATCGACATGCGGAACAGGTTCTGGAATATCCTCTCGAGTCACAACAAGGTTCTGGCCTTCATGTGTGGGGACGAGCATAACTACAGCCGGACGCTCATAGACTCCGACATCCACCCGACTTACAGAGCTCCGATCTGGCACTTCGTCAGCGGCGGGGCAGGAGCGCCATTCTACGCACAGGACACTACAGTCCCATGGACGGATCATGTGAAAGCCTTCTCTCCCGTCAACCACTACTGCATCTTCCGCGTTGATGGAAAACGAGTAGGATTCAGCGTCTACGCCACGAGCGGTGTTCTCGTTGATGAGGTGGAGGATCTCGGTGCTGCGGCTGGAAGGAGCATTGACTCTGTCCCTCAGACTCCCTAGAATCTCTGTGCTACGTACATCTTTCTGAAGACAACGCCATGCGCCGTTCCTTCCGGACGGCCAACG
>JAUVLP010000232.1 GCA_030600655.1 Candidatus Eiseniibacteriota bacterium | reverse complement strand
GGGGACGCCTGTGGAACTGAGATCCTGGGGACGGGTCAAATCTGAGTATGGTGCGCCGTGAGCGCGCGTGCCTAACTAGCGTATGCAGCCGACGAGCTTGGCTGTCACGTCGACTGCACCGCGGGCTCTCGCCCGCGACGCACCCGCCGCGCCAGCCTTAACGCTCGCAGGTGATACGCGGTCCGTTAGACCGAACGCCTGCAAGGGAGGAAGCAATGAAGTGGATGCTCAGCTGTGTGGCTCTTCTGTTACTCCTGGTCGGGTTCGTTTCGCTGCTTCCAGCAGCAGACGCTGAACAGGTGCTCTATGTGAGCGAGGCGAGCGAGAACCTCCGGGCCGCTCCTGGTGGAGCGAAGATCGGCGAGTTGCTGGCCGCCACCGAGCTCTCGGTACTGGACGAGCAGGGGGATTGGGTCGAGGTTCAAGTCACGGGTTGGATCTGGAGGGACTCAACCACACCGGATCTTGCGGAGGCCGAGCGATCTGCGACGCCGAGTCACAAACAGGGAACCGACATCGCCGGCGGCTTCGCCTACAGCAATGTCAGCTTTGGCTCAAGCGTCTCGGGCTTCATCGATGCCATTGGGGAAATGGTGAACAAGTCCGGCACCAGCTACACCCTAGCCAACTTCATGGTCAGTGTGTACGACGCCAGCGATCGGCTCATTGGCACAGGCTACGTCATGATCTCGAACTTCGCCAACGGGCAGACGAAATCATTCAATGGTGTCATCGAAGGCGACTACAGCCGCGTGAAGAAGTACAAGATTCAGTTCGAGAACGGGATCTAGCAGGCGTCGGCCTAACTAGCGTATGCAGCCGACGAGCTTGGCTGATACGCGGTCCGTTAGACGGGATTCATTGGAGGGAGAGTGAAGAGGCTTCTTGCTGCTCTAGTACTTGCTACTCTTGTCGTGACTCCGTCGATCTGCTCGGCGGAGGATACTGCTGTCTTGCAGGCCCGAGCTGATAGCCTGGAGACCTTGCGTGCAGACCTCCAGCGTCAGCTCGCCGAGGTGGAAGGATCACTTGAAGCCCTGCAGAGCCGGATAGCGGAGTTGGAACTGAGCGCAGCTGAACGGGAAGGTGGCATCTACACGACCTTGGCGATGCTCGGCAGGCTCCGCAGCCAGCCCTCGTCGAAGGGCGAACCCGTGGCTGAACTTCCGAAGGGCTCGGTGGTCCAGATCCTGGGCTATCCCAAGGCAACGTACTGGCGTGTCCGCGCAGGTGGCGTCGATGGCTACCTCGGGACCCTGTACCTCGAAGTCAACGATGAGATGCGGCAGATGCGCGCCGACTTCGACTACGAGCAGCTGTCTCCCGCTGAGCGCTCTCGCCGCGAGATGCTGCTGGATACGTACGGCGATTCCTTGGGGGCTCGTCTCATCAAGCGAGAACTGTGGATCGGCATGACACTGGAGATGCTCTGGGACAGCCGAGGTATCCCGTCGTCAACGACCTCTACGACGACCGCAACCGAGTTGCATGGCCAGATCTGCTATGGGGAACCTCTGCCGAAGCTGTGTGTCTACTTGGTGAACAACGTTGTCACGTCGTGGCAGAGATTCACGAACTAGGCGGGACTCACTCTGGGCTTTGAATCCCGCGTAACTAGCGTATGCAGCCGACGAGCTTGGCTGTCACGTCGACTGCACCGGGCGCTGACGCGCCCGGGCACCCGCCGCGCCACCCTTAACGCTCGCGGCTGATACGCGGTCCGTTAGATGGCGTGGAGCGGGTTCTCTGAATCAAACGGAGATGCCAATGAGACTCTGGTATGTGTGGATAGTGACGGGTGTGCTACTGATGCTCGTGGAGATTGCCACTCCTGGGTTCTTCGCAGCCAGCGTCGGTGTTGGGGCGCTAGCAGCAGCATTGGTGAGCTACCTCGGTGGTGGTTTGACGCTACAGATCGCGGTCTTCTCAATCTCGACACTTGCGGTTTTCGTCCTCGCACGCCCTCTTCTCCGTCGTGTCTCAATTCGGTACAGCGACAGACGCGCGACTAACGTCGCCGCACTGATCGGACAGACGTGTTTGGTCATTGAGGCTATCGACAACGACCAGAACGCTGGCCGCGTGCGGATAGGGGGCGAACTGTGGAAGGCACTATCCGAGGACGGAGGCCGGATTGGCGATGGCTCGAAGGCT
>JAUVLP010000006.1 GCA_030600655.1 Candidatus Eiseniibacteriota bacterium | reverse complement strand
TTCATCTGGTTCTTCGGAGTAGGCAACGGAGATTTCATGGACAGCCCTCCGACGTTCGTGGGTGCCATGGATCCGGGTGGGAATATTGTTGATGGTTCCTGGACGATTACCGTTCCGGACGCGGGTTGGCCGACCGATCCGGTTCTCAGGTACCAGCACATCTGGGACACCTTCTACGCTGCCAACTACACGGCAGGTACGCCCGGATACTGGAAGGGCTATCTTGACACGAGCCACGGTATGTCCGAGATGAGTTCTATCGACATCATCGACGACACCAACGGCGGAACAATGACGGGCGTCCTGACGCTTGAGATTCAGGTCGAGGATACGAACAACAACCAGGTACTCGACGAGGGTGAGTTCTGCGCCGGCAGTCTGTCCGGTCTTGTCATTATCATCCGTGAAGGCACTGGCTACTACGACGGTCTCTGTGGAACAGGTAATTTCTTTGGTACGTACACGAAGAACTGCCCGGACACGTATGAGACCTGGAACTTCGGAATGTACCTCTGGCTCGACGACTGCTCGACTCCTGTCGAGAGCATCAGCTGGGGCGCCATCAAGGCTCTGTACCAGTAGCAACACAAGAGCACTGGTTTGGGGACAGAACTGAGTCCGCCGGTTTTTCACAGGTATGAAGGTTCCGGCGGACTCAGGCTTTACCAATCCAGATGGCGGACGAAGACCACACTGCATCCAGGCAGGAGCAACAAAGCAGAATGGTCCCTGAGAGTCGGAGTTATGTGCGCGACCGTGCGGTCGCTGTGCTCCTTCGCATCCCACTGGTCAGCGCACTGACAGCAGCCCTGATAGCAACAGCAGCACTCGCAGGAGGAACGGCCGAACGGGAGATCACGAAAACAGGCGCACTCCCACTGTGCCAGCCGGCTTTCAGATCTCTGACAAGCGCTCCCTTGCAAACCGCTCAGAGTACTCTCGCCAAGACTACGCTAAAATTCACTCTCTCTGAGAACCCTGATGCCGGCCATCCAGTCGCGCGTCAATCTCTATCTTGTCTTACTTCCGACGAGCTGGAACGGCCACAATCGGTCGTTCGTCTGCTCGCCATCCCGGACTGCGACACTGCCCGCATCACCTCAGTCAACCTGACTGTTGACGCAGTGGCCACATTGCTACCGGCAGATGATGCCGCCCGCGTCGCGAGCATTCTTCAAATCGCCCACATACGCGCTCAAGCGATCGCCGTCATTTCAATCGACCTTGCGGCAATCGAGACGCTGACACCGAACGCACGTGTCACCTCCATTGAGATAGATGTCGTGCCGGTCGAACCTCATGGAGTGGCAATCCGAAACGCAGGACCCTTCACAGGCGTCTGCAAGCGCACAGTACTCAACTACACCCTCCCATCGGACGCACCGCTTGCCTGGCGACCGGACCCGGAAACGCGCACAAGCGGCACGGTGACGTTCTGCGCCTCCGTCGCCGACTGTGAACAGAGAGAGATAGATTTCCTCTTCCTCGTCGCTGATGAGTTCAACTCTGGGGCAGCCATCTACGTGCTTGCAATGCACCGAGCCGCATATCTGGGGTTGAATGTCGGCATCGTCTCGATGTCGGATGTCGGAGGACGCGACGCCGAGAGCATCCACGAGTTCATTCAGGCCGTCTATGAAACCCGTTCGGCGGCCCATTTCGGTGATGGCTATTTGGGGTTTGTGCTCCTCGTCGGCGATGCGTACGCCGACGATAACGAGACAATCATGATCCCAGCCTACGATGGATACGGTGGGCAGGAAGTAGCCTCGGATCACTACTACGCATGTGTGAGTGGCGATGATGACTTCGAAGATCTGATGCTCGGTCGTCTCTCCGTAGGCAACATTGAAGAACTCACAGCCGTAGTCAACAAGGTCGGCAACTACATGCCGCTTCCTTCAGGAGCCGCGTGGCGTGATCAGACGATGCTTATCGGCGGCCTTTTTTACAACGGGAAGGACGACTACGTTGCGCTGTTCGATGAATACGAGGAAATCATCCCAGTAGATCACACAGTGAACCGCATCTACCGACACGACTTCGATTCCAATTTCGATTGCGCGATGACAGTGGCTGATGCTTTCAATGAGGGTTACCTGTTTCTTAACTTCGCCGGGGATGGATGGATCTCAGAGTGGTATCAGACCTTCAGGACAACCCATCTCTCCGCACTCAGCAATACAGACCGCCTTCCCATCGTTCTATCGATGGCATGTCTCACAGGCTGGCTCGACAACACCACAGAGCCGGACCTGCTCGGATCATACGACTGCCTGGCGGAACAGCTCGTCAACCTGCCGGACGCCGGCGCCATTGCATGTCTGGCAGCGCCCAGATACAGCGATGGTGGGTCGTTCCGCACTCTGACGAAAAAGATCTACGAGGCAGCCTTCAACGAGAACTGCCTTTTCCTCGGAGAAACCTTTGCGGTCGCCAAGCTGCTGCATCTCCAGTCTGGGGACGATGTATCATACGTCAGGCATTTCAACCTGTTTGGAGACCCGTCGCTCATCTACAAGTGGGACGAATCGCCCAGCGATCTAGTCGACGTGACGGTCAAGCCGCATCAGACCACGTGGCTCCCGGAGGATCTGACGGCAGGCGATGATCTTTCTGTCGTGATCGTCGTCGCGAACCAGAGCGTGATCCCGACGTCATCCGTCATGGTACGACTCAGCGATGATTCGTCCTCGGGCTCCTATGTCTACGATGAGACGATTCCGTTCATCGACAGTTGGTCGTCCGTCGAGATCGAGATCATTGTTCCGGCCGTCGCCGGAGGTGCACACAACATTGAAATAGCGATTGACCCCAATGATGAGATCGTCGAGACAGATGAGGGAAACAACTCCTTCACCAGGATCCTCTACGCCTATCCCCTCCTTCCAGGGTTTCCTGCCGACATCGACAGTCACCTCGAGGGAGCAACGGTTGCCTCGACGGAACCCGGTAGTCCCGCGATAGCCGTTCTTGATGAACAGGGCCGCGTGTCGAGCATCGGGCCGGGCGGAGTCATATCATGGACGTCGGATCCGTCTCTCGGCCCGCTCGACTTCGGGATCGAGACCGCACCAGCGGCGGCAGACCTTGATGGAGACTGTGTGGACGAGATCATCTCCACTCGCCGAATGGGACTCAAATGCTTCAGCTTCGACGGCGAACTACGGTGGGATATCAACACTGACGATCCGATAGGTTCCCCGCTGATTGCCGACGCCGACGCCGACGCCGATCTCGACATCGTGGTCGCCATGAAGGGACTGTGGGGAGCGCCTTCGAGTTTGACCGCATTCGACGAGGACGGCACGGTTATCTGGACGCATGAGCTTGCGACAGACACCTACATCGAATCCCAGCCGGCCGCAGGTGATATCAACATGGACGGGAGAACTGATTTCGTTTTCGTCTCATCGACTGGCTATCTCACGGCTGTGACAATCGTTGGGGGTGAGCCCTGCGACCTCTGGGAGCCGGTCTACGTTGACATGGAACTTCCTTCAGTGCTCGCACTGGGTGACACTGACGATGATGGCTTGCTGGAGATCATTTGCGGCGGGGCCGAGCTCCACTGCATCAGTTCAGAGGATGGCTCTGTTGACTGGACCTTGCCGCTGGGCGACGATGTCGTTTCACTCGCTCTCGCAGACATGGATGCGGACGGAGTTCCGGAGATACTCGCAGGCACGTCGTCCGGGATCCTTTACGCGATTGATGCCGGTGTCCCCTTGTGGTCGACACCTCTCAGCGACGCAATAGGCAACTCTGCCATTATCGCCGATGTCTGTGGCAACGAGGTTCTGGAGATAGTCATCGGTTCTGCATCGGGGTACGTTCACGTGCTTGATGCATCGGGAAATGAGGTCTTCCCCCCGATCCCGATCCCGGGCGGGTGTGGTACTCCCACAGTCATCGACCTGGATGGGGACGGCTCCCTCGAACTCTGCGTGACTTCCCTGGACGGCAGGATATACGCTCTGTCGTTTGCACAGGAGATGCGGGGCACAGGCACGGAAACAGCAGCACCGGAGTGGAACGGTATTGGAGGCACGCCTGGACACGGCGGCATCTACGCTCAGCCACTCAATGGAGATATCACATCCGATCTTCTTCTGACGGGACGCTGTGTTCTGACCGGCGACGTTCTGGTCACGGATGAAGCTATACTTGTGATAGCTCCCGGAACGGCTATCACGATCAGATCCACCGATCCGCCAACTGTCACGATTGACGGAACGTTGAACGCAGCCGGCACCTCTGATAACAGGATAAGTTTTTCCGCGGCTCCGACTGGTGAGCGAGGAAGCTGGGGAGGGCTTGACTTCGGATCCGGATCGAACGGCTCGCTTGCCCACTGCACGATCGCCGACGCCGACGTAGCTCTGGCCGGAGATCAGGCCAACCTGATCGTATCCGACTGTCAACTTGATGGAAACGGCTTCGGGGCATATCTGGACGCTTGCACGGTAACCATCACCCGTTCGAGTTTCTCCGCCTGTGATTCCCTAGGTGCATACTTCAGTGGCGGCAGCGGTACGATTGTCGGTTGTTCATTTGATCAGAACTACCTCGCCGGAGTGGAGATGACATGGTCGGCAAGCCACACATTCAGTGGATGCTCGTTCTCTGGAACGAGTTCGGGAAATGGCGTCGAATTCCTCCGGTTCGTCACTGCTTCCTTTGACTCATGTGACATATCCAACAACGCCTCAGATGGCGTCCACATCAACAATTCCTCGCCGAAATTCACCGGCTGTGCAATCACAGACAATGCCACTAACGGAGTAGGCTGTCGCAAGACCGCATATCCCTCGTTCACAGGCAACACGATTACCGGCAACCGCATCGGCGTTTCTTCCGACACAGGATCCAGTCCCAATCTCGGTGACGATCTCTACCCCGACACCGGCTACAATACCATCACCGGCAACCAGGTGGCGGCAGTTGCAAACTACAATGGACCAGAGAACCCGGTCTATGCGCGGCGCAACTGGTGGGGCTCCGCTCCTCCAAGTGGGCGAATCTTCATGGGCCACGTTCTCTATGGACCCTTCCTGACCGCACCTCCTGACGCAGAACCACGACTTGATGGTGATGAAACGGTCCCGAACGTTCTTCGCCTTTCGCAGAACTCCCCCAACCCCTTCAATCCCATTACGACACTCTCCTACGATGTGCCCTCCGGGGGCAGTGAGATCGAACTCACCATCTACGACACCCTCGGCAGGCGTGTGGCCACACTTGTGTCGGGTCACTGCGATGCCGGCACACACCTCATCACCTGGAACGGCCGCGACGAAGCGAACCAGAAGCTTGCAAGTGGCATCTACTTCGCTAGAATGGTGGCGCCGGGCTTCGCCTCAACCAGGAAAATGGTCCTCCTCAAATAGCTACATCGAGGAACAACGGCAGTGAATCCGGCAGGCTCGCACTGGATCTGTGCTTCCGTGTGTATTGTGAGGATCACCACAATCCGAAAGGAAGAAATTATGCCACAGGCGAATCACATCGGTCTCCTCACGAGCGGCGGCGATTCTCCCGGAATGAATGCGGCCATAAGAGCCGTCGTGCGAACGGCTCTCGCAGGTGGCACCACCGTGACCGGAATCATGCGAGGCTTCTCCGGACTTCTCGACAGTGAATTTGTTGAGATGACACCAAGGTCTGTCTCGAATGTGATCCAGCTCGGTGGCACGATCCTCAAGACCAGTCGCTGCCTCGATTTCTACGAGACAGGGACTCGTTCCCGCGCCGCGACAATCCTGAAGGAAAGGGATATCGACTGCATCGTAGGAATCGGCGGAAACGGGACCTTCAAAGGCCTCAGCTTGCTCGGGAAGGAACACGGCTTTCGGGTAGTGGGTATTCCCGGAACCATTGACAACGACATCCCAGGCACCGATATCACGATAGGATTCAGCACTGCCGCCAACACAGCGCTCGAATCGATAGACAAGATTCGTGACACCGCGGCCTCGCACGATCGCCTCTTTTTCATAGAGGTCATGGGCCGGCACTGCGGAGCATTGGCGCTCGAGGTTGGACTTGCCGGTGGAGCGGAGGCCATTCTCATCCCCGAGGTCGATGTCGATCTCGATCGAATCGGCAAGATAGTGAGCGACGGCCGAGAGCGCGGGAAGGGGAGTCTCATCATCGTTGTGGCGGAGGGAGCGCTGGAGGGTGGCGCAATGGCCGCCGCTAAGGGCATCGGGGAACGCACGGGCGCAGACTACCGCGTGAGCGTGCTCGGCCACGTCCAGCGCGGGGGCTCACCAACTTCCTATGATCGAGCCCTTGCAAGCCGCATGGGGCGTGAAGCTGTTATCGCTCTCATGTCTGGAGAGACCGACTGCATGGTGGCCGTCGTCTGCAACGAGATGAAATTCGTTCCCCTTTCCGTTGCTTGGGAGAAGAAGGACACGGATCTGGAGCTCCTGCGTGTCGCGGAGATCACGGCGAGCTAACACGAGTCGCCGGAAGATAGCCGAAACACCATTTCTCCATCCTTCACATCCACAACCACCGTGTCACCGTTCCCCACCTCGCCCTCCAGGATCTTCACTGCGAGCGGGTTCTGTACCCTGCGCTGGAGGACCCGCTTGAGAGGCCTGGCTCCGTAGAGTGGGTCGAATCCCTCGCGAGCCACCATCTCTCTCGCAGCATCGGTGAGCTCAACTCTCACCTTGCGCTCGGCCAGGAGAGCCTGCAACCGCGTGAGCTGAATGTCCACAATGAGCTTGATCTCATCAAGATTGAGCGAATTGAAGATGATCACCTCATCTATCCTGTTCAGGAATTCCGGGCGGAACTGAGCTCGGAGCGCTTCCATCACTCGCCTGCCCATTTCTTCGTGGTCACTCCCACCAAGTTCCTGGATCAACTGGCTCCCGACGTTGGATGTCATGATGACGATCGTGTTGGTGAAGTCCACCGTTCTCCCCTGCCCGTCCGTCAGCCGCCCATCGTCCAGGATTTGAAGCAGCACGTTGAAGACATCCGGGTGCGCCTTCTCTATCTCATCGATCAGAATGACCGAATACGGCCGGCGGCGGACAGCCTCAGTGAGATATCCACCCTCCTCATAGCCGACGTAGCCGGGAGGAGCTCCTATGAGGCGCGCGACCGAGTGCTTCTCCATGAACTCAGACATGTCTATCCGAACCATGGCGTCCTCATCATCGAACAGAAATTCCGCAACAGCCCGGCCAAGCTCGGTCTTTCCCACACCTGTCGGACCCATGAAGATGAACGAGCCTATCGGCCTACGCGGATCCTGGAGCCCCGCACGCGCCCGCCTGACTGAGTCCGAGACGACGCGGACGGCTTCCTCCTGACCGATGACACGCAGCCTCAGTCTGTCCTCCATCTTGAGCAGCTTCTCTTTCTCACCCTCAAGCATCTTCGACACGGGGATGCGCGTCCACGCCGACACGACGGCCGCGATGTCGTCCTCGTCGACCTCCTCCTTGAGCATCTTGCGGTCCTCCTGGAGCTCCGCAAGCCGCGCGTTCTCATCGGCGAGTCTCTTCTCAAGTTCTGCCAGCGTGCCGTAGCGAAGCTCCGCTGCCCGGTTTAGATCACCCTGCCGCTCCGCACGTTCGTACTCCACCTTCGCGCTCTCGATCTCCGCCTTCGTCTCGCGGATCGCTCCTATCGCACTT
This sequence comes from Candidatus Eiseniibacteriota bacterium, assembly GCA_030600655.1. GTDB lineage: Bacteria > Joyebacterota > Joyebacteria > Joyebacterales > Joyebacteraceae > Joyebacterum. The sequence continues at coordinate 39,780 of JAUVLP010000006.1, read as the reverse complement.
TTCTCATTCTCCCAATGGATCTTCATCTCAGAAGAACGCTCCTTGAGATCCGCCAGCTCCTGCTCTATCTTCGCCAGCCGTTCCTTCGAAGCCTCGTCCTTTTCCTTCATCATCGCCTTGCGCTCGACCTCGAGCTGCACAATCTTGCACTCAACTTGGTCAAGCTCCTCCGGCATCGAATCTATCTGCACTCTCAGACGGGATGCGGCCTCATCCATCAGGTCGATCGCCTTGTCCGGAAGGAACCGGTCTGTTATGTAGCGGTGAGACAGAGTCACAGCCGCGACAAGGGCCGTGTCCTTAATACGGACGCCGTGGTGAACCTCGTATCGCTCCTTGAGACCTCTCAGAATAGCGATCGCGTCCGTCACGGTCGGCTCACCGACGAGAACCGGCTGGAATCGCCGCTCGAGCGCCGCGTCCTTTTCGATATGCTTCCTGTACTCGTCGAGCGTGGTCGCACCAACAGCGTGAAGCTCACCACGTGCGAGAGCCGGTTTGAGCATGTTGGAGGCGTCCATCGCCCCCTCAGCCGCCCCCGCCCCGACGAGCGTGTGCATTTCATCTATGAACAGAATGACCTCTCCGTTGGACTCCTCTATCTCCCGCAGCACCGCTTTGATGCGATCCTCGAACTCCCCTCTGTACTTCGCCCCAGCCACGAGCGCGCCCATATCGAGCGCGTTGACACGCTTGTTCTTCAGTCCTTCCGGAACATCACCTGCTACGATCCGCTGTGCGAGTCCCTCGACGATGGCCGTCTTGCCGACACCGGGCTCTCCAATCAGGATGGGGTTATTCTTGGTTCTCCGTGAGAGCACCTGGATGATTCGTCGTATCTCCTCGTCACGACCGATGACGGGATCGAGCTTTCCGGCACGGGCGCGGTCGGTAAGATCCTGACTGTAGCGCGCGAGCGCCTGGTATTTCCCCTCCGGGTTGGCATCCGTTACGCTCTGACCTCCCCGGATATCCTTCAGGACCTTGAAAATGTTCTCCCGCGTGGCGCCCGATTCCCTGAGAATCGCTCCGACTGGAGACTCCTTCTCATCGGAAAGGGCGACCAGAAGATGCTCGGTGCTTACGAACTCATCCTTGAGCTGTTCCGCCTCATTCCAGGCAGTTCCGAGCACGGATTTGAATGCCGGTGAAACATACGTATCGACGCCGCCATGAACCTGTGGCACTCTGTTCAGCTCTTCCTCCACCCTTCCCCGGATGCCGGAGATATCCGCGCCAAGTCGCTGCAGAACAGGGATGACAATACCCTCATGTTGGTCCAGAAGCGTATGGAGCAGATGCTCCGTCGTCATTTCCTGATGACTTCGAGTCATAGCGAGATTTCGGGCGGCCTCAATGGCCTCCTGTGCCATGAGCGTAAAGCGATCCAATCTCATTTATCTTCCTCCTATGTATGGAAATCCCGCATCATCCGAGGTGGGATCCAGCGGATCCGATAGTACCGACCGCTGACTTATGCATCGGCTACGACCGGCCCACCTGGGGCACCGCCTGATCTCCGGCGACACACTCACAGCCTAGGGTTGTGCGGGTTAAGTCTCAATACATTAGATGCCGAATGCCGTATTTGGATGCCGTGATTCGCACTCCGGAATCGTAGTGCGTGGGTGCGTCGCACCCGGACGCGCGAATCCCCGAGGCATGGTACCCCAGGGATTCGTCTGGAGAGGTCGATTGTCTGCTTGTCGCAAGTGCGCGTCTGTTTGACACCGACCAGTCCGGTCCGCCTCTTCTAGATCTCGATCGTGGTGATGCTACTTCAGAAGAACCATTCTTCTGACATCGATGTGCTCACCTGCCTGAAGCCGGCAGAAGTAGACGCCCGAAGCCACGCTGCTCCCGACGGCATCGGTTCCGTCCCACGCAACTTCGTGATTTCCCGGCGCCAGCTCGCCGGCCCTGAGAATTGTCCTGACAACGCGGCCGGCGGCATCGTAGATGACGATGTCTACGGGTGAGGTCTGCCCAAGCCGGAAGGCCACCATGGTCCTCGGGTTGAATGGGTTCGGGGAGATGCCGAGAATGCTGCTACCACCCAGCGGCACGTCGGAATTGACCCCGGTTGCATCCAGATCGTAATCGGTGTTCTGCGGGTCGAAGTTCGTCCACTTCGCTGCCCACTGGCTCTCCATGCCGCGCGACGGGTCAAAGGCTCCGCGGTATGTCACCTGCTGGAAGTAGGCAGCGACGTCCCGGTGTACCCAGCTGGCCGGCGTGGTGACGAGCTCCGATGTTGGCAGAGGAATGGGGTTTGGATTATTGAGGTCGCTCATGTCCGTGAGGCCGACCGAACTCGGCATGCGCGGCTGCGACTGCGTTGGATTATTCCCAGGCTCCGCGTCAAACCAAGCCGTCACCCCGGCCCAGCGCACCTCGTCGTGGATGCTCGAGGAGCCGCTCGGCGTGGCGCTTGCCTGAACGCTCGTGTAGTGCACGTTCATCGTGTCGGTCAGAGCGAAGTTCTGTGTACAGGCGTCGCGGACGCTGAAACCCCACGGGAAGCCCATGATGACCGAGTTGTGGATCTTGTGTTTCGTGCAGCGACGCAGCACAGCACTGTACTCGAAGGCGTGTCCCGGCGGGAGGTTGCCTACGAGGGCGTCGGTTCGTTCGGGCCCGACGATGGTGCAGTTGGCAAATGCCGTCGAGGTGATCGGTGGAGCCAGCCCAGCGGGCTTGTAGCTGTCGGATTCGAAGCCGTTGCTCTGGCCTTCGGCATCCGACCAGTCGGGATCGCGCAAGCAGAAGCAGAACTGGTGCCTGCCAGAATGGCCGAAGTCAGTATCGAACACGTCATCGAGACCGCCCAGCACACACAGGTAGTCACTGTCGCAGTTGCCACCGAACCACTCGAAGCTGTCATCGTTCGAGTAGCTCACCTGGACGTGATGGATCTCGGTGTTCTGTCCGACGCCCCCCATCGTGAGGCCGTTGACCTCGTTGCCTTCCTCTATGCGGTGGCCGGGGAACTCGATCCGACAGTAGTAGAACTCACCCGAGTCATCGTCGGGATCGTTCCCGCCGAAGCGTCCTTCTATGAGACCTCCCTCGATGACCGGGTTGACGCGGTTCACGGGAGCGTTGCCGAGGATGATGACGCCGCCCCAATCGCCCGGGTTCCGCTGCCCCGGCTCCTTCATGCTTGTGAAGACGACGGGCCGTTCCTCGCTGCCAGTGGCGTGGATCCTACCGCCCCGCGCAACGACGAGGGTTGCGGTCGTGTCGCCCATAACAACGGTGCCTTCCGGAATCGTAAGGGTGTAGAGCGAATCGACATAGTAGAACCCGGTCAGGACGTAGAGCGTGTCGGCGGACAGAGTGCGGTGCCAACTCTGGTGATATGGTTCCTCCGCGTGTACCGGACCGGTCCCCGGACCGAGCACTACTTGGGGCTTCCAACCAGCGAAAGCCTGCGCGCCCAGCACGGTGCTCAGGATCAGGACCAGCAGGATTCCTGTCTTGATGCATGACTTCATGGAAACACTCCTCTCTATGGAACCGCAAGGTGTTCTATTGACGTAGTGCTGTGAGAACTGCTGAAGCCTCCTCCGACCAGGCGCACCTCCTTCCGCACACAGCCTCGTCCACAGTTTGAACCTCCTGCCACCAACTCGGCATCGAGGGAGATTTTACCAAGACTCCATGTCCCCAGTGTGGGAGCAGTGTCAGAAAATCGTGTGAACCGCTCAGAGACCGAAGCCAATCGAGAGAGAATATGCCGCACCGCGCGATTCCTTGGTGTGTACGCTCCTCTCGGGGCCCATCGTCTTCACGTCGTCCGATGCCATGAGGTTCTTCGCGCTGAGCTTGAGTTCCCACTGGTCAAACAGCTTCTGCGTCACCACAAGATCCAGTACCTCGCGGGACTCCTGCCAGAGATCCCCGTCCCGCTCACCGGACACGGAGTAGAGGCGTCTTGCGATCTTGTTGTAGAGGACGCTGACCGACGTGCCAAGCCGGGGATGCTCGTAGAGAAGCGTGAGGTTCACCGTCCATGGCGACTGTCCCTGGAGCGGACGGGTCCTGATCTCACGGCCCGTGTGCCAATCACCCTCGTCATCCTGCCAGCGCCACTCGTAGAGGTACTCAACCGACGAATGGACCCATGCATAGTTGCCCGCAATCGTGAAGTCATCGAGGAACCCCCCGAGGAATCCGAGCTGCTTTCTCGCCTCGATCTCGAATCCGTAGTTGTATCCCCTCGGCGAGTTGAACCACGTCCTGACGTACTTGTAATCCGACGAGGGGATCATCTTGAGTTCGATCGCATCGTATAGATCCTTGTAGAAACAGCTGACTGCGAGCACCTCGTCGCCGCCCGGGAAGGCCTCGAGGCGCACGTCATAGTTCTTGATGACCGAGCGCTTGAGATCAGGGTTGCCTTGGACGTTCGCGCCCTCATTGAAGTCGAAGTACTTGACGTCGGCCATTTCGCGAAGCTCCGGTCGGTTGACCGAATGGAAGGCGCTGAAACGTATGTTTGCCCGCTCGGTCAGCATGTATGTAAGGTTGATGGAGGGCAGCACGTCCATCTTGTCGATGCGCGAGTTGACGGGCTCCTCAGAGCCTTCCTTCTTCAGTGCCGCGACGTCTTGCAGAGAGTGCTCTACGCGCGCGCCACCGGCGAGTCGGAAGCGGTACGAGCCCAGAGAGAATGGATGATCAAGCATGATGTAGTACGCGTCGAGTCGGTGTGTGGCATCGTACTCCCCCGTGTGGGTGTTCTTGATCCGGAAGGTCAGCTTCCTCGCATCGTAGTTCTCGGCCACGAAAATGGTGTCGATTCCGCAGACCCGAATCCAGTAGTTGGGCGGTCGGATGGTCCCCGTATCGGTGAAGAACGAATCGGTCCTGTACTCCCTGCCGCGGTCTTCGATGTACAGGCCTGCCTTCACCTTCGATCGGCCGAAGGGCAGCGTGAAGTCGGCCCTCGCGCCACGCGAGCGCTGGTAGAGATCTGACCACGTGCGGCTGTTCTCGCTCAGACTGTGGGTTCCATCGGCGCGTAGCTGGAAGTCGGCCTGCTTGCGGTCGGGCTCGCGCGCCGTTGAGTTTGAGAGGAACAACTTCCATTGGAGCTCCGCGCCGCGGCGCCAGCCAAGCTCGTGTCTGCCGCCGAACTGCAAACCGTAGCTGGAGCGCTCATCCCATTCGATTGTGTAGGTCTTCCCTCCGGGGCCGCTGTTCTCGTTTACGCTTCCCTCCGAGTAGCTCACTTGGTCGCGGGCGTCGCGCATGTAGAGGCTCCTCAGGGTGTACTGGTGTCCTTCGCAGGGAGTGTACGCGAGGTTCAGAAGCCCGGACCCGATGACCTTGTATCGGTCCCGCGTTCCCTCCTTGTGGTACAGCTCATAGCCTCCCGTGTCGTGAGGCGACTCGACGAACTCGACCCTCTCGTACGAACTGGCGTATTTGAACCCGGCGACCAGTCCGAGCACATGACGGCCATCCTCAGCGCCGAAGTCGATGCGATCACCGTACGACAGACTGCACGAGCTGTTGAGCGGCGCCTTCTCGGTCCGCGTTGACCACGTGTTGGGAAGCTCCCTCGCAAGTTCGTTATAGTTATTGCCCCCACTGGGCGCGTACGACGGCAGTTCTCGGATGCCGTCGTCCACGCCAAGCCAGTCGGTGCTGCTCCCTTCCGATCGGAGGATGCCGTTTGTAGACGTGTTCTCATCGTAGGCGGAGGAGAACGATGCCGAGAACTGTCGGCCGTCAGGGATGTCGCACGTGTTCAGTTGCACGAGACCACCCGCGAAGTCGCCCGGAAGATCAGGCGTTGCGGTCTTCACAATAACGACACTTGCGAGGAGGGACGCCGGCAAGATGTCGAACGCGAAGCTCCGGCGGTCAACATCCGTGTCGGCGCTGCTCGTTGCCACGCCGTCGAGCCAAGTTGTGCTGTACCGGTCGGTGGTTCCCCTGACGTACACAAACTTGTTGTCCACGACCGAGAGTCCTGTTACCCGCTTAAGCACGTCGCTGCTCGTGCCGTCTGGTGACTTGGAGATGCGCTCTGCGCTAATCGCGTCACCGATAGTGATCGCCTTCATCCGTTCCGTGATGAGCGCAATCTCCGTCGAGAGAACGCGGTCTGCGGTAACGACGAAATCGTCGATCGTGTAGCTGGCTGCGGCCACGTCTTGGCGCAGGAGTTCGACATTGAGCTTCTCCGATTCTCCCGCCTCGACGCGGACGTTCGGTACGACCTTCGTCTCGTAGCCCACGAACGAGACCCTCATGTTGTAGGTGCCCGGCGGAATCTCATCGATGCGGTACTCGCCGTCAAGATCCGTAGAAGCGCCGATTGTCGTGCCCAGGAGAAGCAGACTCGCGCCCGACAGTCCCTCTCCGGACTCCTCATCGCGCACCGCCCCGTGCAGCGACGTGCTCTCGGCAAACACGGCGGCTGGAAGAATCAACGCAATAGCGAGGACCGCGATCCTGACTCTCTTCATGTGATCGATCACGTCGGCTCCTTGTTGCTGGCGGTCATTTCTCAAGATGAAAGCTGGTGGTCTGCACGAGCATGAACGTAGATAGTCTAATTCTGCAGTGTTCAGAAATTCCTAGCGCCGCGTAAGGAATTCGTCTCGGGTGAGCGGCAAATCCTAATCGAGAACCAGCACGGCATTCACGGAACACTAACTTGAGTGCGTTATCTTTGGAGCTGTAGTCTTGAGCACTCCGGTTGAGATGAACTGCGGTGTGACGGTCGGGGTGGGACACCCGCCGACCGTGAGCTCTTCCGGCGGCAAGCGCGGATCCAAGTAGAAGGAGGATGCATGAACAGGCTGGCAGGTGTCGTGCTGCTCCTGGTCGTGGCGGCGAGCCAGGTGCAAGCACAATCCACTTCCGCCGATCTACGAGATACGGTGCACGGAACGGTCGACATCCAGAAGCGGACACAAGAGGAGCGGGATGTGTGGGCGACCGAGCAAGCGGAACTCGAAGCCCGGTACCGCACCGCGAAGGCGAACGTGAGGTACCTGGCCGAGCACATCAGCGTTCGAAAAAGAGAAGTTGTGGGGCTTGAGGAGAGCACAGCGGAGCTCGAGCGGCGCATGCACGAATCGAAACTCCTCCAGACGAGCCTTCAGGACACGCTCAGTGTGATCATGGCGAGGCTGGAGGGTTCCGTCGCAAGCGACCTCCCCTTTCTTCGGGATGAACGCAAGCACCGGCTCGCTTCGCTCGGCGAGGAGTTTGCACGCCCTGAGGTCACCGGTGCTGAAAAGCTACGGCGACTCCTCGAGGCGATGCAGGTCGAAATGGAGTACGGCAAGACCGCGGATGTGAGCCAAGACGAGATCCTGCTTGACGGTGAGCCGATTTTTGTCGACGTGCTGCGCGTGGGCCGCCTCGCGCTCTTCTGGCGCACACCTGATGGAGCGAAAACCGGGACTTTCGATCGCGCGACGTGGACATGGGTGGAACTTCCCGACAAGTACGATCGCACCATTGCGCGGGCGATCGAGATGGCCTCGCGGATACGCCCCGTGCAGCTCATCGCTCTGCCGCTTGGGAGGATCCAGCCATGAAGAAGCTTCTCCTGATCGCCGGCGCGGTCATCGCGCTTACGTCCCTGAGTGTGGATGCCCAGGATGTCCGGGAAGCGGCGCGAAGAGCCGATATGGACCGTGCGGCAGCGGTCGAGCGCGCGAGGCTGGTCGAAGAAGCCATCCTGGCTGACTGCGCGACCCTGTTGCCCGAAGTTGAGAGGCTGGAAGCCGAGGAGCGCAGGCTGGAGAGTCGGCTCGGGGAACTCGAGGCAAGAGCCGCAGCGCTCGAGAAGCGACGCGAGAGACTCGCCGATCGATGGGCAGGGGAAGAGCTACAGTACAAGGAGATCTCCGGCAACGTGCGTCTCGCGGCGCGCGATCTTTCGGCTCTACTTGAACAATCGCCCCTGACATCGCTCCGGCCGCAGCGATTGGCGCCGTTGCGGCAGATCCTCCGGCAAGGCTATTTCCCGGACATCGACGATATCTCAGGCATGGCCGCGGTGCTTCTCGAAGAGATGGAGCTCGGGGGACAGGTGGGCTTTTCGGAGGGAACCTTCGTCGGGCGAAACGGTGAAGAGCAGATCGGCGACATCATGACCCTCGGTACTTTCACCACTCTCTATCGCACCGGCGACGGCCGTGAGGTTGGCTTCCTCACGCACTCGCAGAGCGAACAGAAGCTGTTTGCCCTATCGGCCCTTCCCTCTCGGAAGATGCAGCGCCTGCTCAAGCGATACATGGACGGGCGTGAGGAATCGGTCGTCATCGACATCTCCGGGGGCGCAGCGCTCCGGCAAATTACGCAGGATATGGGTTTGCGGGATCACATCCTTCTCGGCGGCCCGATCGTCTACCCGATCCTCGCGCTCGGCTTGGCGGCGCTCCTCATCATCGTGTACAAGTTCGCCTTCCTCAAAAGAGTACACGGGAACACCGGCAGGATCATGGGAGAAGTATCCTCGCTCGCATCGAGTGGCGACTGGGACGGCTGCGAGTCAATCGTCCGAAGGCACGCATCCAGGAAGATGCCTGTCATCGAGGTGATCGCGGATGGTCTCTCGGCAAGGGAGGAAGACAGAATGACGCTCGAGAGCGTCATGCAAGAAGCCATACTCCGTGAACTCCCGCGGGTAGAACGGGGGCTCCCCATTCTCGCCGTGTTCGGAGCCGTCGCGCCGCTCCTCGGACTCCTGGGAACGGTCACGGGCATGATCGAGACCTTCCGCGTGATAACGCTCTACGGAACCGGCGACCCCCGCCTCATGTCGGGTGGGATCAGCGAAGCCCTCATCACGACGGAAATAGGCCTCACGGTCGCAATCCCTATCATGCTCTTCCACACGTTCCTCTCCCGCCGCGCTGATGGCATCATCGGCGAGATGGAGGAGAAGGCGGTGCATCTTGCAAACATCATCTTGAAAGAAAGGAGCCCGAGCAGCACCGATCGAGTGGTGCAGATCACTGATCGGGCGATAGTGAAAGAGACACGCGAAAGGATGGATGGATGATGGAGGTGCTTCGCAGAACCTTAGAGTACCTGCAACAGGGCGGCTGGATCATGGTTCCGCTAGCGGTCGCGTCGCTTGTGCTCTGGACGCTCATGTTGGAGCGCCTGAGCTTCCTCCGGAGCCTCAGGCGCGGCGACATCACCATCGATGAAGTAATCACGCTGCTCCGAAGCGGCGCAGTATGCGTGGAAGGTAACGGACTCCGCGCACGCCTCGTCAGGAACTTCCTCGCCCGACGATCGGGCTTCCCACGGCTGGACGTCGATATCCTTCGTCAGTGCGCGATGCGCGAACGGGCCGGACTCAGCAGCTTCCTCGCCATAATCGGTGTCCTCGTCTCGGTCGCGCCGCTCCTTGGACTCCTTGGAACCGTACTCGGCATGATCGAGACCTTCCAGGTTATCTCGCTGTTCGGAACGGGAAACGCCAACGCGATGGCCGGCGGGATCTCGGTCGCTCTCATCACGACGGAGGCGGGTCTCCTTGTAGCCGTGCCGGGTCTCCTGTTGAGCGGCATGCTGTTGCAGCGGTCTTCGCGACTCGCGACACAGCTTGAGGAGGACGTGATGATCATCTCTCGCATCGTACGTCGCTCATCATGCACGCTGACCGACCGGCTGCGTTCCGAGAACGCGTGCATCGACCAGCGCGAAGGCGGGCTCGCCATCGGCGAGATCGCTCCAGCCGGAGTCTACATAGAGAGTGAGGCCTTATGATAAACGTGCGTGGAACGTTGCGCGGCAAGAACGACCGTGTCGATATCCCCCTCGGACCGCTGATCGACATGGTCTTCATCCTTCTGATCTTCTTCGCCGTCACAACGAGCTTCGTGAAGGAGTCCGGCATCGATGTACAGAAGGCAACGGCGTCGACAGCGAAAATCAAGGAGCACGCCGGCATCTTGATCGGGGTGACAGCGGAGGGCGATGCCTACTTCGAAGGCAAACGGATCGACATACGAAGTGTCCGCGCTCACATCGAGCGTGCTCTCGTGGACGATCCCGAGAGCAGCGTCGTGATCGTCGCCGACCGGCGGAGCGAAACAGGCGCCATTGTCACTGTCATGGATCAGTGTCGGCTGGCCGGCGCCAAGACCGTGAGCCTCGCAGCGAAGCGGGAGGAAGAATCCTGATGCGCATTGGTCGTTTCCCCGTGTGGATCCTGCCGACGGCTCTCAGCGTCAATCTCGTTCTGTTCGGATTGGCGGCGCTTCTGCTACGGGAGCGGAGGGTTCCCCAGGATATGACCAACCCGATCGCGGTGAACCTCGTGAGACTCGAGATCCCCTCGCTCCCAGAGGAGGAGAGAACCAAGCAACCCGAGAGGCCGAAGCCCAAAGAGAAGCTCGACTTCATGCCGGAAGTCCTCCGCCCCGACCTGAGTTCCGCGGGGCCCATGGATCTCGGGGTTGCGATCGACCTTGGGGGTGTGGGTGGCATCAGTGGTGCGCAGGAGTTCGTGTTCGAGGCGTATGAGCTCGATCAGCCACCCCAGCCAATCGTTCGCGTGCCGCCCCCCTATCCGTATGCGGCTCGCGAACGTGGTATCGAGGGAGCGGTGCAAGTGAGGATGCTGGTTACGACAGAGGGAACGGTCGGAGACGTGCAGATCCTCGATGCTCGTCCTAGCGGTACGTTTGAGGATGCCGTGCGGCGAACGGTGCCGCAGTGGAAGTTCGCGCCTGGGAAGATCCGGGGGAAAGCAGTCACGGCCTGGATCGTGATGACGATCCACTTCAACCTGAGCCAGACATGAGAAACACCTCTCAGAATACTACCGCACGCATTCAGCTCATCGCGTGGCTCGCCCTCGTCCTGTGGCTCCCCGTGGGGTTTCTGTGGGCCGCGGATGGCGGCATCATCGAGCGGAGGATCGACGACGTCGCCGATGTCCCCGCGGAGGCGCGCCTCGTCCTCTTCGAGGCCCAGAAGGAACGCGAGCAAGGCAATACGGAGGCCGCGGTAGACATCATTTCGGGGTTTCTCCTCAGGCATCCCGATCAGGATCACTTCCTGGTGCGGTTCCACTTGGCCTTGAGCTGGGCGAGGCGTGGAGATCTGGAGGAGGCTCTCTCCGCCTACCAAGCCTCCGTGGCAATGGAACCTCTCTTCGCCCAAGGGTGGCTCAACCTGGGAGAGCTCGCGTACAACATGGGGCAATTCGACCTCGCGGCGTCGGCCCTCGCAAGTGGGTACGAAGTTAGCGAATGGAAAGAACCCAACGTGCTCTTCTTCGCTGCCGCGGCACTGGTCATGGACGGAAGATCTCTCGAGGCCGTCCCCATGTTGGAGGAGCTCATATCAAGTGCGCACGGCGAGCCCCGGATGGAGTGGCACCGTGCTCTCATCATGGCGTATCTCGATCTCGGAGACGACGAGAAGGGACGCGCGGCGCTCAGCGAGGCACTGTCGCAGCACAGCAACAACCCCGAGGCGTGGCGACTTGGGTTCCGCTACTTCGCGAGCGCAGGCGACTACGACCAGGCCGCGATCATGCTGACAATAGCCGGCTACTTACGCCCACTCTCCCACGAGGAGGAGATGACGCTCGGGGATCTCTTCCTGACCGTGGGGGTGCCGGCTCAGGCGAGCACCCATTACGCGCGTGCTCTCGCCGGCGGTGGCTCCGCGCAGGACTTCGAGCGCCTCGCCTCGGCGCATCTGGCTTCGTACGACTTCGATGCTGCCCTCGCCGCGCTCGACCACGCCCTCGAACGGGACCCGACTTCGCGGCTCTGGTCGCTTCTCGGAGATCTGCACTTTATGAGAAAGGGCTACGAGGAGTCCTACGAGGCCTACCGCAACTGCGTCGAGGCGGACAGTACGGTCGCGAGGGCCCATCTCATGATGGGCTACTGCGCCATCCAGCTCGAGCGCACGGCGGACGCCGTGCGGGCTCTCGAGCGCGCCGCTGGATTCCCGGAGCAGAGCGAGAAGGCGAACCAGCTCCTCGCCACAGTCAGGTCACCGGCACCGCAGTAAATTCCAGCCTCCAGGGTGTTGCTCTGTGCCCCTCAATGGAAGGTATATGCTACCAGCGTAACTGCAGAGAACACTCTCGCTTAGCAATCAGAGAGGTCATTTGTGCTCTACTTACGCACGCGGGGGACCATTACGGTTGACCCGACACTCTGACTTGGCTATCATTTTCATGTGTCATGAATCTGTGGTGGGATCCTCCACCCAGCGAAGGACCACGGCGGTGTAGCTCAGTCGGTTAGAGCAGCGGAATCATAATCCGCGTGTCCGGGGTTCGAATCCCTGCACCGCTACCAGATTCGGCCCTCCTGACGCTGTCATGCGCGGAGGGCCGACTTCTTAGACACAACAGTTCAGGGAGAAAGAGGCCTCCATGCCAGACGTCGTCCAGCGCATACGCGACACCATCCGCCGTCACGGGATGATCTGTGTCCGCGATGCCGTTCTCGCAGCTGTGTCAGGTGGACCGGACTCCGTCTTCATGCTCCATGTCCTGGCAGGTCTACAGGAAGAGCTCGGCTTTGAGCTCAAGGTTGCACATCTGGACCACCAGTTCCGTGGCGATGAGTCCGCCGCTGACGCGGAGTTCGTCAAGGACCTCGCCGCGAAGCTTGGTCTCCCCTGCTTCACCGACCGCGAGGATGTCCCTCGCTTTCTTCTCTCGAATGCAATGTCGAAGCAGGCGGCGGCCCGCATGCTCCGTTATCGCTTCCTCGTAAAGACATCCAAGCTCGAGTACTGTCAGCGAATAGCTTTCGGGCACAACGCTGATGATCAGTCTGAGACAGTTCTGATGCGCATCCTGAGGGGTGCGGGTCCGGATGGCCTGGCCGGCATACCTCCAAAGAGAGAAAACATCATCATCCGCCCGGTCCTGGACATCTGGCGTTCCGAGATCATGACCTATCTCAATGAGCGAGACCTTGACTACCGAATTGATAGCAGCAACCTGGGGTCGGACTATACTCGTAATCGCGTCCGGAACGAGCTCGTCCCCATCCTCGAGACCTATAACCCGAACATCGCAGGTTCCCTTGTCAATCTCGGGACCATGATGAGCAGCGTTGCAGTCCACTACAGCCGCCTGACGGATGATGCACTCCTTAGAGTCGTCATGAACACTACTATTGGCCAGATGGCCCTTGATTTGGGCACGTTCGGCAACTACGATGAGAGCCTGAGGCGGAATATCGTGAGGCGTGTGGTCGCAGATCTGCGGCCGGATCTGGCGGCTCTCCCGTTTCAGCATGTTGAGAACGTCCTGACCCTCGCCATCCGCGGAGAGGTCGGCACAGCGGTGGAGCTGCCCGGAAGAATACAGGTGCGGCTCGACCACGGTCGGATCGTCTTCTCGGAGGGCGATGGGCTGCCGAAGCTCCCAACAGCCGAGCTTCCGGTCCCGGGATCAGTGGTCTTCCAGGAGGCTCGTCTCGAGATCCGCTCCAGGATCATGCCTCGGGAGGAATTCGGGACGACAGTGTCCGCACCGAACGATGGCACCGCATACTTCGATCTTGACGAGCTTTCTCTGCCGCTGGTGGTGCGAGCTCGCCGCCAGGGCGACAGATTTCAACCGTTCGGAATGGAAGGAACCAAGGCGCTCAAGCGGTTCTTCATAGATGAGAAGATCGCCTGGAGCTTCCGCGACGAAATTCCTCTCATCTGCGATGGTACCGGGATCATCTGGGTCGTCGGGATGAGACGCGCCGGCGCGGCGCCGGTTACGAGCAAAACCAAGCGGGTTCTCACAGTAGTCGCACATTCCACGGAGGCCGAAACTGAAGAAAGGTAAGGTGCTGCTTACAGAGAAGCAGATAGCGGAGAGAGTCGAGGAACTCGGCATCCGCATCTCCAAGGACTATGCGGATGATCCACCGATCATGGTGAGCATCCTCAAGGGTGGATTCATATTCCTCGCTGATCTTGTGAGAACCATCAGCATTCCGATCGAGGTCGATTTCATGGAGGTCTCAAGCTACGGTGACAAGACTGTATCGAGCGGTGTTGTTAGAATTCTGGAGGATCTCTCGCTCAACATCGAGCAGAGACACATTCTGATCGTCGAGGACATCATAGACACGGGGCACACGCTCCGCTACATCATAGACAACCTGGAAACCCGCCACCCCAAGAGCGTCAAGATATGCACGCTGCTGGACCGTCGCGGGCGCAGAGAAGTAGAGATTCCGCTGGACTACGTCGGGTTCGTCGTTCCTGACAAGTTCGTCATCGGATACGGGCTCGACATCGCCCAGAAACACCGGAACCTCCCTTACATATGCATCATTGAGGAAGAGGAAATACCCTAGATTCCACCGCCCCTCCCCGAGAGCAGGCGACCATTGACCGGCCACCGCACGTATCATGGCGTGCATATGCAGATGCGGCTCCAGTGCCTTGATCTGAGAGCAGGAACAAGATGACACCCGACGAAAAAAAGCGCGAAGACCAGAAGAAGCCCTCCAGCAAGAGAGAACCAACAGGCGAAAGATCCGGCAGGAACGAGAGCGACCGCCGGAGCCGGAGCGAGGAACTTCACAAGAAGCTGAAGGCGGCGCCGAGACCGACCCGCAGCCCTCTCCTGATGTGGATACTCCTTATCTTCGTCGCTATTGTCGGCTGGAAGATGTATGTCCAGAACCAGCCGACGGATGTCGAGATCGACTACTCGAGACTGATGGAGGAGGTACGAAGCAGCAACATCTCCTCGATTTCCATTGATGGGCGCCTTGTCATCGGCGAGCTGTCCACTCCCGCAATACTCGATTATGAAGATGGTCTGGAGATACCGTTCACACAGTTCCGGTCATGGCTTCTGTCGGAGGATCCGGAATTTATCCACATCGTCGAGGAGAATAACCCCGGGGCAACGATTTCAGGACAGGCTCCTGCAACGAACTGGGGAGGTATTCTATTCTCAGTCCTTCCCATCGCCGTCATAATCGCTTTCTGGATCTTCATAATGAGATCGATGCGCGGAGGTTCGGGCCCTGGGAAGGCCTTCAGCTTCGGGAAGAGCAACGCGCGTCTCCTCACAGAAGACAGGCCGGATGTGACATTCGATAACGTAGCAGGGCTTCCGGAAGCCAAGCAGGAACTCCAGGAGATCGTTGAGTTCCTGAAAAACCCCCAGAAATTCCAGCGCCTGGGTGGGAAGATCCCGAAGGGCGCGCTCCTCATAGGCCCTCCCGGCACGGGCAAGACACTCCTGGCAAAGGCTGTTGCGGGCGAGGCCGCGGTGCCTTTCCTCTCGATCAGCGGGTCGGATTTCGTCGAGATGTTCGTTGGAGTCGGCGCATCGCGCGTACGAGACCTCTTTGAACAGGGCAAGGCCAACGCCCCCTGCATCATATTCATCGACGAGATGGATGCCGTCGGGCGCACGAGGGGCTCCGGACTCGGCGGAGGACACGACGAGCGCGAGCAGACCCTCAACCAGCTTCTCGTGGAGATGGACGGCTTCGAATCGAACGAGGGCGTTATTCTGCTGGCCGCAACCAACCGCCCGGACGTACTCGACCCTGCACTTCTGAGACCGGGGCGCTTTGATCGCCAGATAATCATAGACCGTCCGGACTTCCGGGGCAGAGAGGGAATCCTGAAGGTAAGCGCGAAAGGCGTGACGGTCGGCGATGACGTTGACTACGAAACACTCGCCAAGGGCACCCCGGGACTCTCCGGCGCCGACCTTGCGAATCTCGTGAATGAGGCTGCTCTTCTCGCCGCGCGTTCGGATCGGGATGCCGTGATGATGACTGATTTCGAGGAAGCGAAGGACAAGGTGATGCTCGGAACAGAGCGCAAGAGCATGATCCTGACCAAAGAGGAGATAAGGAACACGGCCTATCATGAGGCGGGTCACGCGCTTGTAAGCTGGCTTATTCCGGGGTCCGACCCTATTCATAAAGTCACTATCATCCCGCGCGGCCACACACTCGGTGTGACATACTTCCTGCCGATCGATGAGCGACACAGTTGGCCGAGGCACTACTGTCTCGACGGTCTCGCCAACGTTCTTGGCGGGCGTGCTGCGGAGAAGATTGTCTTCGATGAAATCACGACAGGAGCGGCCCAGGACCTACGTGTCGCAACCGACCTGGCCCGCCAGATGGTTTGCGAGTGGGGCATGAGCGAGAAGCTCGGTCCGGTTACATTTGGCCGGGAGGAGCGTCAGATCTTCCTCGGGCGTGAAATCGCACGGTCGAAGGAAATCAGTGAAGCCACGGCCGTTATCATCGATGAGGAGATCAAACGTCTCGTCAATGACGCTCTGACGCGTGCCCGCAAACTCCTCGAGGAGAACAGGGACAAGCTCGATCTCCTCGCAGGCGCCTTGCTGGAGCGCGAGACGCTCTCGGGCGCAGATGTGGACGAGCTGTTCGGCAAAACGGCAAGTGCAAACGATTCCGATAATATCGCGGACCCTCCACGGGACACCGGAGACCGGGGGGGAGACACCAACCGAGATTCAAACGACACCGGACAGAGTGGAGCTCAAGGGTAGTCATGGCCGATGTTCTCTCCCCACGTGTGATCCTCATTCAGTCGCGCGAGGACGCAGCCCGCGAGATGCGGGCCATTGGTGTTTGTGAAGGGGGAATAGACGCAATGCAGGGCAAAGCTGAGACTGCTGTCATCAAGGTCTCCGGCGTCGCGGTCCCGGTTGCGCATATCCTCAAGCAGCAGATGCTCTCCCTGGGGGGCGAGGCCGCGGTGCACAAAAGCGTACTCACGCATGCCATAGAATCCAGCGACGTGCTCATCATGGGAACACTTCTTCAGATTGACAGACTCGTCGAGCGGCTTTCGTGCCAACCGTTTGATGTTCCATCCCTCGGCGAGCGAATAGCTGAGATCATGAAGGCCGTGCGCGTATCCGGAACACGCACCCTGCGTGCCCGGAGTTTCACACTCGACATAGGTAAACGCGTGCATGTGGTTGGCATACTGAATGTAACGCCCGACTCATTCTCGGATGGAGGCCTCTACCTGCACCCGGCTGAGGCAACGACTCGTGCACTCACTCTCATCGAGGAGGGAGCGGACGTAATCGACGTCGGCGGACAGTCCTCGCGACCCGGTTCCGAACCCATCTCAGAGGAAGAGGAGC
Source organism: Candidatus Eiseniibacteriota bacterium (assembly GCA_030600655.1). Classification (GTDB taxonomy): domain Bacteria; phylum Joyebacterota; class Joyebacteria; order Joyebacterales; family Joyebacteraceae; genus Joyebacterum. Next base: position 22,655 of record JAUVLP010000006.1, on the reverse strand, counting down.
TCAAGCGGGTCATTCCGGTGATTCGCGCTCTCGCTGAGGAATGGCAGGGTCCCATATCGGTAGATACGTACCGATCACGCGTAGCCACCGAGGCACTGGACGCGGGCGCCGCAATCGTGAATGATATCTCTGCGTTCTCATTCGATCCCGGGATCGCCGGTGTCGTCGCCAAATTCGGCGCCGCCTGCGTTCTGATGCATATCCAGGGTTCTCCCCTCGACATGCAGGAGGCGCCTCGGTACAACGATCTCATGGGCGAAATCGCCCGTGTACTGAGCGATGCGATGAAACGAGCTCGAGCGGCCGGCATCGACGACGACCAGATTGTCATTGACCCCGGGATTGGATTCGGAAAGACTACCCAGCACAACCTCGCCATCCTCAGGCGGCTCCCAGAACTCAAGGTGCTTGGAGCACCCATTCTGGTCGGGCCCTCGAGGAAGAGCTTCATTGGCAACGTTCTGGATCTGGCCGTCGATGACAGGCTTGAGGGAACACTTGCAGCGACGGCGTACGCCGTTGCGCAGGGCGCTCGATTGGTCAGGGTACACGACGTGAAGCCCGTGGTACGAGCGGTGAAAATGGTTGAGGCTTGCATCGCTTCACCCGAGTAGCGGGGCACACATCGAACGGAGTTGGCTCACGTGACTGGTTCGAGAATCATCATAGATGTCATTGACGTCGCGGTAGTCTCGTTCGTCATATACCAGCTGCTCCTGCTGCTGCGCGGCAGGCGCGCCATGCAGATGTTCGTGGGACTGTTTATCATAGTCGTCGTGGGTTTCATCGCTCGGTGGATCGAATTCGACGCTCTGAACTGGCTCATGTCGGGACTCAAGGGACTGTGGGCCATCATTTTCATAATCCTGTTCCAGGACGACTTCAGGAGAATGCTCGCCCAGATGGGACAAAGCCGATTCCTGAGACCGTTCGTAAAGCTCGAGGTTCATGAATCGATAGACGCCATCGTCTCCGCCGTGAAGGCTCTGGCTGCAAAGAAGACTGGAGCACTGATAGTCATTGAGCGTGAGGCACGGCTGATGAATTACTACCAGACCGGCGTAATGCTCAACGCGCCCGTCGTCTCAAGCCTGCTCGTCTCCATCTTCACGCCGCTTACACCGCTTCATGACGGTGCCGTCATTGTTAGCGGCAACCAGATCGTGGCGGCCAGGTGCACCCTGCCCCTCTCTCAGAATCCATACTATGTGCATACGCTGGGCACGAGACACCGCGCCGGTGTTGGTCTGACGGAGGAAACGGATGCGCTGGTAGTTGTTGTATCTGAGGAGACAGGTCAGATATCATTCGCCCTGGGAGGACAGGTATCGAGAGACGTCTCTCTGAGCGATCTCAGGGAACGCCTGTCACAGATCCTGAAACCGAAGCCTGCCGAGACCACCGGAAGCTAGAGGAGAAACAGATGTACCAGCATCGACGGACCAATCGCGTGATCGGCTGGACAATGGGGGCGCTGTCCTTCATCGCCTACATGTTAACAACCGCGCCAGTCGTTGCGTTCTGGGACAATGGCGAGTTTATCGCCGTAGGCTACACGCTGGGCATTGGACATCCACCCGGGTCGCCGGTCTACACGCTCCTGACCCGCCTCTTCAGCTTCCTCCCCTTTCCAAACGTCGCGGTCGCGATCAACTTCATGTCAGTCCTCGCCGCGGCACTGGCGATATCCTTCTTCTACTTCGCACTCGCAGGGATGGCGCGCAGGTGGGAAGGCGAAATACGCTCCTTCGCCGATGGACTCCCCACCTACATCACAGGGATCACGGCGAGTTGTTTCATGGCTTTCTCATTCAGCTTCTGGGAGAACGCCCTCGAGGCCGAGGTCTATGCGACCAACGTCTTGCTCATGGCCGTCACCCTCTGGCTCGTCCTTCGCTGGTCGGAGCTGGGGGGAGTTCCACGCACACGTAAACACCTCTATCTGGTCTTCTATCTGCTCGCGCTCGGCATAGGCATCCACATGGGTAGCCTTCTGTGGGCACCTGCCTTTCTGGTGTTCATGATTCTCTTCGAAAGGAACTACATCGGCTCGGTGCTCCTGGCAGTCCCTCTGTTGATGGGCTTCGTCCTGCTGTCAAAAAACATCGAGTGGTGGCGCGGCCCTCTAGCCATGTGGGTTATCGGGCTCGGATTCGCGGCCTTCTACGCACTTCCGGCACTGTGGCCCAAACCGGTCAAGCTGCCAAAGAGATCCAAGGCAAAGGTCTTCACGCCCACCCTCCCAACATGGTTATGGGGTAGCCTTCTGGTCATCGCGTTGGTCCTGCTGTTCGCCACAATGTCCCAGCACAGCAACGACGCAGCTTCCCCGCAGAGCCAGGGCGGAGCGGGAATCTATATTCTTGGCTTGGCGATCTCCGCTGCGGCCATCTACCTCTTCATGCACCTGACAAGGATCGGGGTGATAGACAAGCCACAGGTACCGGCTCGCTCACTCCTTGCCGCTCTTGCCCTCACCATCATCGCGCTCTCCGTCCACGCGTACCTTCTGATACGTGCTCGACTCAATCCAGCCATCAACGAGTCCGACCCAAAGACATGGAAGATCGTCTTTGAGGTCATGCGACGGGCGCAGTACGAGCCGATGCGGTTCTTCCCGCGCAGGACATCGTTCTCGAATCAGTTGAGCATCGTGTGGGGCTATCACAAGATGCAGTTCTCCTCATCGCTGAATCCGTTCGTCATTATCACGCCCTACCTGCTTGCGCTCTGGGGTTTCATCACTCACGCACGCAAGGACCGGCGGACTTTCACGATGATGGCGATCGCGTTCGCAATAGCGTCACTCGGGCTTCTGATGTATTTGAACATCTCCGACCATGAGGTGAGGAGCAGAGAGTACTTCTGGGTGCCGTCGTACGTGGGTCTTGCTTTGTGGATGGGCATCGGATCCGGCGCGATAGTCGAGTGGGCAAAGGGACTTGGGAAGCACTGGAGGAACCTGCTGGCGGTGGCCGTTGTCGTCTTCGCGCTACTACCATTCATCGGCAATTTCCAGAGGAACGACCGCAGCGATAACTATATCGCCTACTACTACGGCTGGAACATGCTGAACTTTCTGGACGAGAACGCTATTCTGATCACCAACGGCGACAACGACACGTTCCCTCTCTGGTACCTGCAGCAGGTCGAAGGCCTGCGGCCTGATGTCGACGTGGTCAATCTCTCACTCAGCCAGATCAACTGGTACCTGAAGCAGCTCAAGGACCGCGGAGTGCCGCTCAGCTTCACGTATGAAGACATTGAGGATATGCATCCATTCTGGGCCCGCGACCCACATACGCAGGAGCAACGTCTTGTGACGCTCCGCGACCTGGCCATTCACGACATCATAGCGACGAATGAGTTCAAGCGCCCCATCTACTTCGCCGTGACCGTCGATGATTTCATGGGCTACTATGACAACGTCGAACTCGAGGGCATGGTCTTCAAGCTGACGAGGAAGACGGAGCGCCACATGGTCAATGAGGAGAGAACCTGGGACAACATCTTCAACAACTACCGCTATGACAGCATCGTGGATGTCGATGATGACTGGCGCGTGGTGGATACGGTGAAAAAGTCCGCTTCCACAGCGCGACTCATCACAAACTACGCGGCCGGATTCTCGAGACTGGGCTTCGTAGCAATGCAGGACCCCCAGAAGACGGACGAGGCAATCATGCTCTACACAAGGGCGCTCAAGTTCGCGCCCGATTACGGGCCTGCTCTCAACGGGCTCGTCGCCATCTACGCCGCAAGGCTCCTCCAGCCGGAAAAGGCTCTACCATTCGCTGACAGACTTGTCGCATCTCAACCCAATCTCATGGAGGCGTGGGTGCGCTACGGAGGCGTGCATCTGATGCTCGCCGAGGGTTTCCAGCGAAGCGGAGAAACAGAAGCGGCACGCCCTCACTATGAGATAGCTATGGAGGCGTACGAACACGTTCTCAACAGGGAGCCTCGGCGACGCGATCTGTACCCGCCACTGATGACGATCTACCAAACCATGGGCAAGGCGGACAAACTCAACAGCCTCATGGAAATGTGGCGGATGTATGGCGTGACCGATGAGTCCGAGCCGAGTGCGACCGGCAAACCGAGACAGGTGGCAAAGTAGCTAGGCGCACGCCTCTCCTCTGAGCACGACGACGGAGAACCCCAGCGACGGATCCAGATACTGTCCGGCTACGCGGACGATATCGTCGTTGGCTATATTGCGAATGAGCTCCGGCCCCCTCTCCACGCGCTCGAAGCCCAGACCAAGCAGCTCTGCCATCGCGTATGTGGCCGCCCGCGTTGATTCGCGTTCCATGCTGATCTCGAGCATCCCTGCCACATGCCGCTGCGCTCTCTCCAGTTCATCCGCTGCGAGTCCGTTCTCTCTCAATCGCTTCAGCTCAGCAATGAGCGACTCGATCGTTTCGTCCTCTTTCCCGGGCTGCGCAGTGACGAATGTCGCGAAGGACCCGCCCGCCGCAAGTGATAGATGAGTAGAATGCACCGAGTACGCAAATGGTGGTCTCTCCCGGAGAGCGACCCAGAGTCGTCCTCCCATCATCCCAAGCGCCCGTGCCAGAAAACGCAGGATCAGTCCGTCCTCGGTCGCTGCCGGGGCTCCCGGCAGGCCCACCGCTATCTTCGACTGCGACGAACTAGGAATGATCACCTCCCGCCGGTCTGTGGCCACGGAATTCGCTCTCTCCGTTTCCACCTGAGTCCCACCACGAGGCAGACCCTCAGCAAGTCTCTCAATGGCATCGCGCGCCTTCCCCCTCGAGATCTGCCCACTTACGCAGGCGATCAGATTCGAGGCGGAGTAGTTTCCAGCGTGCTGGTCTCGCACGTCGTTGATCGTAATTCCTTGAATGCTCTCGCGCGTTCCCCTGAGGGACCTCCCGTACGGATGCTCGTTGAAGATCATGGGCAGAAGCAGGAGCGCGGCGTGCCTGTCAGGATGATCCTCGATCGCACCGATCTCACTGTCAACCTCTCCACGCACAAGGTCGAGCTGTTCGTTCCCAAAGGCTGGACGCGACAGAACCTCCGACAGAATGTCAAGCGCATCACCGGAAAATCTCGCAAGCACTGTTGAGCCAACCCCAAACGCATCGCGGTCTGCCGCGATCGCCAGGCCGGTCCCAAGACCCTCTATGGCTTCAGCCACCTCGCTTCCGGTTCGCTCTGTGGTCCCGCGCGAAAGAAGACGCTGCGTGAGATAGGTAATTCCTGCCTTCTCCTCCAGCTCTCCGACATGTCCCCCTTTGAACGTGAGAGCGATAGATACGAGCGGAAGACCATCAGATTCGCACGTGATAAGTGTTGCGCCGCACGGAAGCGTCTCTCTCCTGCAGGTTCTATCCGCCTTCTCTGCAACTATCATCGGCCGCGTGAAACCGTCCGTCTCCCATGTCCCCGGATCCTCGGCAAGTCCTCCCTTGACGCCATTCCTTTCTCTCGACGACACGTCTGTCGATAGAACCTCATCGAACATGTCTGAGATCCGCCGGGATATGTCGCCGTCCGAGGCTCCGGTCCTGCTCGGCAGGTACTCGACCAGGCTGAGTCTCTCACTCGTCAGGTACGTCTGCGCCACCCGCTGGATATCACAAGGGGTGACCGCCCCCAGAGAATCGACGTACTCCTCGGCCCTGCGGTAGTCTCCAAGCGTTTCAAAGAATCCAAGCGTACCGGCCACTGTCTCTGCAGTCTCGTGCTCAAGAACATATCCTGCCTCGAGTCGCCTCAGACCCTTCTCCATCTCAGCAGTGGACACACGTTCCCGGTGCAACAGGCCTATCTCCCGGAAAACCATCGCGATCACGGCATCGATATCGACGGTCGCGAGAGCGGAGCCTATGACCAGAAGGCCAGTATCCCTGAATGCGGCTATCGATGCGCCTATCTCACTGACGAGCCCAAGAGAAAGCTGGAGTGAGCCCGCAAGTCTGGAGCTTCTCCCTTGCCCGAGAATGCCGGCAAGAGCGTCGAGTGCAGGGATGTCTTCGTGAAGCGCGTGTGGGATGTGGAATGCGAGCGACATGTAAGGCTGCACTATCGACCCGGTCAGTGCAGTAGCTCGCGTTCCGGTCTGTTCAGGCTCACCGCCGAATGCTCGGCGCGGTCGCTCCCCACCCGGGAGCCTCGCAAGATGATCGTAGGCAAGTGCCACTACATCAGCTGTCTTTACATTACCGACGACTACCTGCGTCAGGTTCGAGCCCCGATACTGTGCTCTCATATGGGCATCGAGCGTGGCTGACGTTATGTAACCGATGCTCTTCTCAGTACCCACTATCGGCCGTCTGCATGGATGCTCTCTGAACGCCGTTTCCATGAGGCGCCGCCAGACGAAGCCGTCCGGGCGGCTCTCCGCGCTTCGCGCCTCTTCCACAATGACGGCACGCTCGACGCTGACGTCTTCCGGCCGGAATACCGGGAATGCGATCACGGCGGCTTGCGCTGCGAAGACCTCCCGCCAATGGCTGGACGGCACGATCTGATAGAATGTCGTATGGTCGCAACCCGTCATTGCATTGACGTATCCACCCGCCCCGTAGACAACGGTCGCCAGATCCGGGCCAAGCCGGTCGCTATCCTTGAAGAGCATATGCTCGATGAAATGAGCCAGGCCGGCCTGCTCGTCAGGATCGTCTGCCGAACCAGTTCCGACCCAGAGGCTCATGGCAACGACCGGAGCGGTCCGGAGCTCACGAACCAGCAGGCGGACTCCATTGGGAAGCACTTCCCTGTGAACCGCGGAAGGGCTCGATGGTGAGCTATCTGATCTCATCGACGCTCCTCATACCGAGCGCGATTTCCACGAGTTTCGGCTGAAGGCTCCCAAGATCGAGGAGCGTGTCGTGGAATTCCCTGAGGTTAAAGGAATCGGCCGCCGCGGTTTCGTACTTCTCCCGGATACTCATGATGGCGCGTTTGCCTATCATATAGCTCGACGGCTGCGTCGGGTGACCCGCGTAGCGCTTTACTTCCGCCGTCGCGTTGACGCGCTCGAGCGCGACTTCCGTCATCATGAACTCGATCCCCTCCTCGACCGACATCTCCCCCGTCTGCAACCCCGTGTCGACAAGGATGCGTGCCGCTCGCCAGAGTGTCTCCTTGAGCTGCCCCAGCCTTGTTCTGGGGTCCCTGTAGAATCCGACGTCCTTCATCATCTCTTCGCAGTAGAGCGCCCACCCTTCAACGAAGACCGTGTTCCAGGTGAGCCTTCGGATCCTGCGTTCGCACGCGTTCGCCCGAACCAGCTGGAGGTGATGCCCTGGGTAACCCTCGTGCAACGCTACCACCGGGATCGTGTGGATACTGTGGCCGCGGAGCTGCAACTCCTGCTCATCGGGCGACAGGTGCTCGTCGACCGGCGTGACATAGAAGAGACCGTGCTGTCGCTCCTCAAACGGACCCGGAGGCATATACGCCGCATACGGGATGATGGCGCGAATATAAACGGGTGTGTCGATTACGTCGAGTTTCTCGCCATCAGGAACAGTTACCAGCTCCTTCTCGATGACAAAGTCGCGGGCTCGCATCATCTCAGACAGGTAGCGCTCCTTCAGCCCATCCTTGGAGGGGTGGTCGGCCTTGAGTTCCTCCATAACCTCGTGCCACGATGCATCCGGGTCTATCTCACGTGCGAGATCGCTGATCTGCTGTTTCGTATCGGCCACCATCTCCCGGCCCATGTCCGCCAGTTCCCGCCCATCGAAATCCAGGAGATGCGACTCGCGAAGGAGCCAGTCGTAGCTGTCTTGCCCTATGGCGAACGGCTCTGTTGCGCACTCCGCCATCGCAGCGAGCAACGAGGCCGCCTCGTTGAAGGCCGCTGCAGCTTTGTCGGCTGCCGCCAGCAAGTCCGCCTTCAGATCAGGCACCGACTCAGCAACGGCCGGGACGACGCTATTCATAAACGCAACACCGCCTGCTGCCATTTGAGAGCCAACGGTCGCAAACACCTCCGGGACATCACAGCAGTTCTGCCCGATCGCTGAGAGAACGTCCGGCACCCCGCGCATTCGCCCGAGAAGGCTCACCGCCCGCTCCTCAATCGGAGCGAACTCCTTGACGATAAGGCTGTTGCATCCCCCCAGCGCAGCACCGATATAGCTACCAGGCATGCGCTCGTGCGTCCTGAGAACCTCGTGCTCGAAAATGCCTCTCTTCAGCGTCGCTCTCAGCACTGCCCTGTCTATCGCTGCATCGGTCCCCTCTCCCGTGAGTTCTATCGCATCGAGATCTTTCAAAAGCCCTTGCTGTCGTTGGTACTTCGCTTCCATCGCGTCCGGAGTGAACTTGCCCAGTTCGGCATCATGCTCATGTATTCCGAGAAACGTTGCGAACCCGGGGTAGTCTTCGACCATCATGTTGAGATAACGATCCGCCAGTTGATTCAGAGTCTCGCCCAAACCGCCTCCCATTTCTGAGTTAGCATGTCGCGTAAGCTTGCGCTCGCTCCTCCATGGAAGCGGTCAATGCGCAGCTCGTGCCCGGCAATCTCCCAAGAGAGCAGCCAACAGCTACTGCATCGCATTCTTTCACGGGACCACCCACCCTTCAAGATGAATCGCTTCACCTCAGTGATGGCCCAGGAAATCGCCCACGAATGAGGAACATGATGAACCAGGAAGATTTGGAAAGCGCCGGCGATGAACCGGACGCGCTCAGAAGATACCGGTGCCGAGGCCGAGTGCCATGGCGCAGTCTGCCAGGCACGTTGCGAGTACGAGCCGACGCTCACGATTCGTCTCAGCTGTGACAAAGAGTGAAACGGCGCTCGCCGAGCGCCCCACCTTCAGCTCCGTGTGGAGGGCCCCGATCAGAAGGCGGTACCCGTCGCCCTGACAGGACGTCAGCCCGGACGGGGGACGCCGGATCTCGAACCGAACCCCACTGCGAAGCGTGCGGTTGAGGAGTTCGACATCCTCGCTGAGCTGAATGGGCTTCTCCAAGCCATCTCCTGTCAGAATTGCCCCGCCCAGGGGCCGGCAAGGCACCACCCGCTTCACATCCTCACCCCCCGACGCCGACACAGCCGCTTTGGCCGGCGCCACCTACCGGCCCCCAAACCAGAGGATCCTGCCAACGTTCTCTGGTTGGAGCATGGGGCATGCCATCGTTGTTTCGCGTGTCTCAGTACGTCCGATGCAAGTGCTAACTTGCGGAGGGTTCTCCCGTTAGCCGATCCAATAACCGCCTCAACGAAGAAAGCGCACCCGTCGGGTGCGCCACGCTGTCAACTGAGTTTACATGTTTTCGGAAAACTGTAAACGGACGTTTACACCTTGCCACCGGACCGTCAGTGCCTCCTGGTGCGCCTCCGCTCCGCCCTCTGCCGCTGGGCGTGCGCCTCGAGAATCACACCCAGTCGCCGAAGCGAGGATGCAAGCCTTGTTGCCGCACCGATACCGTTGGAAGCGCTCTTCTGCATAAGCTCTGCTACCCGGGTCGCATCGATCCGCTCTTCGCCAACGATCGCGATCTGATCCGCCGCCTTCGCGGCGGCGTGGGCATCGGCCTCCCGTCTCTCGAGCGGGGCCACTGCTTGTCCAGCGACATCCGCAAGGATCCTGGAAGCATCTCTGAGACCGTTCACGGCCCTCGCGAGTTCAGTGGCGTCTATATCCGGACGCGCCACTTCATCCATCACCCGGTCGGAGAGCGTCTCGATCTCCCTCCTCAACCCCCCAATCGACTGAAGCCTGGCCGTGATATCCTGCGTCTCCGTCCCTCCACTGCCCCCCAAGGACACCTGACTCACAAGACCGCGCACCTCGGAAAGCCTGAGGGCCGTTCTTCCAAGGATCGACACCTCCGCACCGGCCCCTTCCTTGAGCTCTTTCATCGAAACCAGGATCTCCTGCGAGGCTCTGAGCAGATCAGGGGCTGAATCTGACAGCGCATCGGCCACGTCTTCCGACAACTCTAGATCAGCACCAGCCTCCCCCGCATCCCGAAGCCGAACAATGATCTCATTGATCTCCTCATTCAGGAGGCCAAGCTCGTCTGACCGCGGGAGCTGTATCAGGAGGTTCGTGTCACCACTCCGCGCAGCCTTGCATGCCCAAGCAAGACGGTGGATGGCTCGCGCCACTGAGTTGCCCCAGACGGCAGCCACGATGAGAGCTATGATGAGCACACCACCGAGCGCTATCTGTATCGCTCCCGGCGCAACACCGGATAGATACATCGCAAGAAGAACGAGGTCGTGCACGATGAGCACAACCGCGACCAGTGTGACGATCTTCGTCTCTATGCTGGGACCCGAACGTTCCATGACACCTACTGTTTTCTAGGAGCTTCCGGCCGCACCCGTGCACTCCTCCTGCAAGAAGAGACGGGCGACCCCGTACAACCCCTCTACCTGACCAGATTGGTCATATATGCGGTGGACGCGTACCCCCACACTTGACCTCAATCGTGCAACTAGCATGCCAGCGCTGCGTTCATCCCTCCACCTTGCCGTGCCGAGTCAGCTGAGACGGTATATGTCCGTCCGTCTGTCGTTGAGAATGTCGTTGTACGGCGTCACGGCCTTGTCTCTGGCGGCAGCGGGGTCGATATCGATCACAAGGACTTCCTCCGAATCGGTACCGGCACGCACCAGGATTTCTCCCCAGGGCGAGACTATCTCACTCATCCCTATGAAGGTGAGGTCCTCACCAGCCCGGGTCTCAGAGCCGATCCGGTTTGCGGTCATGGAGAACACGCGGTTTTCGATCGACCGCGTCACCATAGCGTCGGGGCAGTATGGAAGGACCAGATTCGAGCTGTGGCACAGGATATCTGCGCCAGCCAGGGCCAGAGTACGTGCCACTTCCGGGTATATCCAGTCGAAACAGATCATCATCCCGAGACGAGTTCCAGCTACATCGTGCACTCTGGGCGGCATGTCGCCCGGCAGGAACACCTCCCGTTCCTTGTAGAACAGCTGAACCTTGCGGTAGACGTCGCGACGCCCACCAGGAGTCAGCATGAGCGAGGAGTTGAATAACCCCTCCCCTGTCTGCTCGGCGAACCCCAGTATGATCGTGGCGCCTTTGTCGCGAGCAAGTGTAGCCAGCGCATCGAACTCCGCACCGTCCGCTTTCTGGGCAAGCGCCTCCGCCTCCTCCCGCGACTCAAACAGGTACCCTGACAACGCCAGCTCGGGCAGCACAAAAAGCTCGGCGTCCTGAGGCTCGAGCAGCGCCAACACCCGGTCCATATTCCCAGCCACGTCGCCGAACACCGGCCCGAATTGAACCACGCCTACCCTCATTCGACTCCTCCTCTTCTACGAAGCATCAATCACCGCAGCACACAGTGTACGCACTGTGGCAGGAAGTAACTCCAAACCTTCCTGCATGGCGCCGATCGTGATCTCCATGTGGTGCCTATCCTGCATGAATCACCCCTGCTGGGCGCAAAAGACGACAATTCGGAAGACCGTCGTCCTGAGTTCAACACCGCCAAATGACTTCGTGCTCACGATTGTCTTCAGTGGCACGAGCCTTGCATCTTGGAGTCAGACACGGATGTTCACAAATCGCTCGACGACGCCGGATGACCAAACCATGGAACAGAGGCAGCCCTTGAAGAATGCACCGATCCGAGCGACGAAGCGGCGAAGCATACGTCGCAAGCTTGAGATAGGAACCGACGTTCAGACTTCGTACTTCTTCATGCTCAACTGTCTCCTGCACTCCAGGATTCACACCGGCATCGAGTCAAACCATGAGGTTTACGATGAGGACGTGAACGTCTATCTCGCTCACCTTCTGAATTCCCACATGGACGCATCTCAGATCACCGCAATGCCTGAGTACATAGCGGCCTGCGATGCCGATCTATTCAGGATGATTGAGGAGGCTGCAAGCGACAGACAGCGCTACACGATCTACAAAGCGAATGCGGACTTCCTGCTCATGTCCATCGCAGTCTTCGACACGATCGACAAACCCGTGTTCAACCGCCCTGCCATCTTCCACACCTCACGGAACACATACGTAGCCCGCGCGGCGTCATACTACGCTCACGCTGCCTCATACGCAACGAAGCTGTCGTGTGGAACAAGCAAGGTCGGACTCACACTTCAGAAGCTGTCTGACGGATTCAACGACTACGTGCAGATCCTCATGTACATGAGAGGCCAGTACCTCAATCTGCTCAAGAGGTACTCACCTGGCGAACTCTTTCATCTGGATCGTCAGATCGAGATGGTCGAACGTGATCAGGCCGTCGAGCGCGTGCGTAACGAATTCCTTGATACGTACCATGAGTGGATGAAGACCCGCGGAGATGCCGTCCAGAAGAGACTCCTCGAACAGGCGGAACTCCTGAAGGAACTCGATCCAGCTTTCGACTTCCAGCTCCCCGCATAGGGAGCCCCCTACTGAGGAACGAAGAGCTTCTGGCCGACTGCAATTCTATCGGGATTGGCCAGATTGTTCGCCGTCACGATCGCCTCTACTGTGGTTCCATACTGTGATGCAATGCGCGCGATTGAGTCGCCGGGACGCACTGTGTGTTCCAAGCCGACGTTCAGCGAACTCTTGATGGCATCCATCTCCTCGCGCAACAGGTGATTCTCACGGGTGACTTCCTCGAGAACGATCTTCATCCTCCCAAGCATGTCATCCCTATCGCTCTGCCTCCCGCTGTCCACTGCCCTGATCCGGTCCTCCAGCTCTATGCCGATTTGCTGCTGTCCGTCACGGACAGCCTCCAATCCTCTGCCGAACTCGTTCTCCAGGCCAGCCAACCTCTGCGAAAGCCCCTCAATCTGATGAGAGACGACCTGGATCTCCTCTTCGAGCGCGGTCAGGCGCCCGTCGATCTTGAGAACTTTCTCTGAGAGCCCGGCCTGCCGGTGCTCGAAATCATCCTGCGCATCCCAGATGTCCTTCTTGACGGCCAGCCCGCCGGTCCCACATCCGGACAGCGTTACGCCGACCAGAAACACCATGAGAACCGTAACGGTCGCTCGGCCGGCAAGGCGGGTACGTAGAGTGCCTGTTGCCAATCCATGTATTCCATTCATGCGCCGGCTCCCGCTATTCGGAGATAACGAAGTGAGCGCGCCTGTTCTTCGCCCACGCATCCTCGGTGGTTCTTGGATCAAGCGGACTCTCTTCGCCGTAGCTGACGGTCCCGAGGCGGCTCGCGCCTATTCCAAGACCAACGAGATAGCGTCGTGCAGCCAGAGCTCGCTGCTCGCCAAGTGCCATGTTGTACTCGTTGGTACCACGCTCGTCGCAGTGTCCCTCTATCATAACCCGGACATCATCGTGCTCCGTCAGCCATCTCGAAATCTCCTGGAGCGTACCCACGTTCATGCTCAGGATGTCGTAGCTGTCGAAATCGAACTGTATGTCATCGAAGATGGATGAACCGGGTTCGATGTACACCACGTCTTCCGGCTGTTCGTAGAGCGGAAGATCATCACCGGTGAGCGCATCGGTCTCCTCTGTCACGGTGGGATCTATGATCGGTTCCTCGACCACGTCTTCTCTTGAACCGCACCCGGACAGAACGAACATCGCCCCTGCAAACAGAACAACTGCCATAAGAAGAACTGCGAACCTCCGCATTCTCTTTCCTCCTCGCAAGCCCCGGAGTCTTAATCGGACCACGCCGGGCTCAGGTAGTCACCAGCCCCGCTGGTGAGCCTTACAGGTTCCAACTCATAGATATCGAGCATGTACAGATCTGATTCGCCTTTGAGAGTCACACTGTATACGATGTGCCGGCCGTCCTTCGCCCAGGAAGGATCCTCCTTGTCTCCGGGCCCCGCCGTCAAGCGCACTATTTCCTTGCTCTCGACATCAACCGTACATATCTGGAACACTCCATCTATCTTCGACGTGAAGGTGACCATATCTCCCTTGGGAGACCAGTCCGGTGATGTGTTGTAACGCCCCTGATACGTAAGCCTCTGCGGACTGCCCCCCGTTGCATTCATTGTGTATATCTGGGGCACACCCGAACGATCAGACACATATGCTATCCGGCGACCGTCGGGCGACCAGCATGGCGAGGACTCAGTGTTTCTTCCGAACGTCAACCGCCGCGGCTCGCTCCCATCCGCTCGTAATCTATAGATTTCAGGGTTGCCGTCTCGGGAGAGGGCCATCACAACCTCTTCACCTCTCGGCGATGGCGCAGCGAATGCATTAAGGCCGGGAAAGGAGGTTACTGGTGAGGTTGTCCCTGTCGCGATGTGCACTCGCCTCGTCTCATGACGACTGTCTCGTATCACCGTGTATATGAGATCCTCCGCCCCGCGGAACCAATCCGGGTAGATGGCAATTGCATTCTCCCGGGTAATCCTCCGCAGGTTCTCGCCATCGTAGTCCATCACGTAGATCTCCTTGGACCCGGTCACGTTTGAAACAAAGGCGATCCGGGTCTGCGCGATACCTTCCTCTCCAGTCAACTGCTTGATGATATCATCTGATATGTGATGGACGGCAGCCCGCCACTCACCGTGCCGGCCCGAGTAGCGCCTGCCGAAGATTGGTTTGCCCTTCGCCAGATCGTACACCGTAGCTTCAATGGACATTTCCGAGAGCGTTCCCTCTATTTTCCCCTTCACGAGGATTTCTGCACCGAGTGCCGCCCATTCCTGAAAATCGATCCGCCCCGAAATACGGTCGTCGATTTCGGTCTCGTCCACGAACTCCGTGTTCCCAATAAGACTGAAGTGGCCGGAGTTGGAAAGGTCGAACAGCAGGACATCGCGAACGTCTTCGGGCGCCACTATGGTGCCGCCGTCCACATCGAAGAGCGACACTGCAATGATCACCTTCTCTCCGAACGCCTTTGATACGCTGAAATGAACCTGCGAGTCGGCAACGGATGCACCGCACAGGAGAACGGATAGACAGAGTGAGATGGTGAAGCCTTTGTGGAATCTCCGTATCATTGGGTGCGCCCTTTCATCAGGTCGCGACCATTCACCTTCGGTCCGAGCCCGGTGATTCATCGACCGAGTCAGTTCCTTGCGACCGTGAAATCTATGGTCACGTCCAGGTGGTTCTCCATGTAATCGTCGGGAAGCGGGGGAAAAGGAGCCGAGTTTCGAATCGCCTTCACTGCAGATTGATCGACATTCTGAAGACCCGACGTTCGGCGCACGGTCACCACCTCGATGCCCCCGTTCCGATCGATCCTGAATGAGATCTGCGTGGAGAGCTTCTCGTCGCTTATCAGCACGGAACTGGGCTGCTTCCAGTTCAATCTCACCTTACCCTGGATGATAGACAGGTACCAGCTGTAGGGGAAGCGAGAAGCGGTAACGACGGCGCTTGTAATCGGGGGCTGCTCCGTAGCTGTCTCCTCGGGCTCCACCCGCTCATCACGCATTTCATCCTGAGTTTTCAGGCGATCTGCCAGACGCTCCTCGAGTGTCTTTTCGCTTCGCGCCGGAGGTGTGAATGTCACCCGTCTCACGCGCTTCGGCGGAGGGTTGTCAGGAATCTGCTCCTCAACAACCGGCTCAGGCTCCGGTGCAGGCTCAGGAGCCGCTTCCTCCACCACGGGCTCCGGCTCCGGCTCCCGTGGGGATGATCTCAGTTCGACGAGCTCCACGGTGTAGGTCTCGAGCCCCATCATCTCCTCCTCGAGCAGCCCCGGGATGAACGGCACGAGGATGAGCAGGAACAAGTGGACGATCGTCGATATGACAAGAAATCGTGGCATGCTATTCAGCCGGTTCCGTGGCCATTGCCAGTCTGGAGATGCCGGCGCCTCTTGCGGCGTCGAGCACTTCAACAACGCGACCGTACTGAATCTCTTCGTCGGCCTTGATCAAAACAGCGGCGTCGGCGTCGGATGCGTGGATGTTCTCAAGGCGTCCGCGCAGATCTTCGAGGGTCACGCGCTGGTTCTCGAAATAGATTCTCTCGTTGCTGGATATCGCTATCGTCACGACATTCGAGACATCGATCTTCCGCGGCTCCGCCGTCGGCAGAGTCACATCTATCCCCTGCTCGATCATCGGGGCCACTATTATGAAGATGATGAGAAGCGCCATCATGATATCGACCAGCGATGTCACGTTGATGTCGCCGATCGGATCCATGTCATTGTCGCGCTTCCGTCTTCTCCGCACGTTCTTCCCCTTGCAGGCGAACTCTCTATCTCGCGCCCATGTTGCGCTCGACCGTAGACATGAACTCGGAAGAGAAGTTCTCCATTCTGATCGTCATCGTTCTCACACGGTTCATCAGATAGTTGTACCCGGCAAGCGCGGGTATCGCCACGGCCAGCCCCGCAACAGTCGTCGTAAGCGCGGCCGAAATACCGGGAGCCACGCTGCTTATGCTGGCACTCCCCGTCACATACATCGCCGTGAAAGCGACCATGATACCCCACACCGTTCCAAAGAGCCCCACAAACGGCGCGCCACCAACCACAGTCGACAGAGCGATCAGGTGCTTCCTGAGGTCTATGACTTGCTCCGCTATCGCCCTCTCCATGCTGCGCTCCAGACCATCTATCTGGACGATTGAGAGGCCGCGCCCGAGCGAATCCCCAGCCATGGTAAGCGCCAGTTCATCCATACCCGCTTCGAACACGGTCGCCAGTGGCGAGGGGCCGAATCCACGCCTGTCCGCGTAGTGATTGACCATCCCGTCCGGGTCTTCCCGGAATCGCGTGAGAAATTGCTCGGACGCGGATCTGGCCTTCTTAAGAGTCAGATACTTGTGGAGAATGATGGCCCACGAGTAGATTGAGATGATGAACAGGAAGATGACGATCATCCTCCCCAAGGCTCCCGACTGCCCTACCGTGGCTATGAAACCAGTACCCACCAGCGCCTCCTGTCTATTCGATTACTGTGCCACTCGTATGAAATCAACCTTCTGCAGCGCCGTCTGTTCCAAGTTGGCTCTATTCCGTGCCGCTTGTCCGAAGGTAGTCCATCCACTTCCCCTCAAGCGAACTCAGGGATTCTCCCAGCTCAAGCTCGATCATCGCATCCACCGGCCCGGCCAGATCGACCGCTCCCGCATACAAGTCGCGGGCGATTCCTTCCCCACGGGTTTCAGCGAGGAAGTCGAAGAACGAACCCGATGCCGGCTCCGACCTCTGCCTGCTGAGGCGATGGTATGAGGCCGAATCCGTCAGCTCCGCAAGTGAAGGTAGATCACCGGACTCGAGAAGACTGAGAGCAGCCTTGGCCAGCGTCGTGCCGCCCCATTCACCACCCGCGTAGTAGGCAAAACCATTGCGGACAAGCGGACTATACACCTTACCAAGAACTCCCGCAGCCGCCACCTTGGCGGTCTCCCGCGTGAGCGCCAGTTCAGAACCGTCCGTCCATGCAAGGTGGACCGTGTTCGCCCAGTCGACACCGTGAGCAACCTCTCCATTGTCGGTCGCCCGCTCCTTCGAATCAAGGGACGCGTAAAGATAGATATCTATTCGCAGGGAAACAGGAACGCCTTCCTCGTTCAGACCGAGAATCTCGTCTGCCCTTGCAACAGCCGTGGAGGCTGCCTCACCCGCGCGGATGAGCACATCAGCGCCAACATGCGGCTCGTGGCGAAAGACTGCTGCAGGGGTCACAGTCTCCACCCAGTCCTCGTACGGGTCGTCGAGTCCACCGGCGCTGCCTATCCCTCCGATGCTCATGACAAGAATATAGATAATCGCGAAGAGGATGCCAGTCCGCCTGGCCCGGCGCTTATCGAGCCCGAAGACCGGTCCCGCCGCGATTCCGAGAAGGATAAAGAACCAGAGGGAGAATATATCCAGCTGCCTGGCCAGACTCCAGAGGAGTGGATTCACTCCCGTACCCAGCAGCACGGCCAGATTGGCGCCTACCGTGGGTGAATGTGTGATTCTCATGAGTCCTGCCGTGGCGAGAGCGCCTACGCCACTGACTACTGAAGCATAGGCAACTGCGCTGAACACAATGCTGAATCGCGCTTTCCCCCCGATGAGACGTCCAGCAAGCCCAAAGAAGAGCGCCTCAAGCAGTGTGATCAGCGGAACACCCACGGCCGCCATGAGAACGCTGCCCCCGATGAACCCCGACCTGACAGTTGCGGGATCGTGCCCGCTGCGGAGGGCCATGCTGTGAATGAAAGAATCCATGAACCCGCCCCTTACGGCATAGACGGCGCTCACAAGGGCACACACTATGCCGAAGATAACAGGCACCACCCAACGCGGACGCTCACGCAACCGTTCGAATGTCCGCCTGGGAAACACGAGGACAAGCGTCAGGGCCGCAATGGGATTTATTGGACGGGATACGGGGGTCTGGTGCTCTTCGCTCATCGGTCGGCCTCGCATCATTCGAGAGGGCATGCGCACACGCGAGCGTTGACATTACAACTGAGGTTTCCACAATGTCAAGATGTGACGTAGCAAATCACGACACCAACGGCCTCATGACGCGCTTTCTGTCCTGGAAGGTGGCGATCTCGGTTACACCGGCCCGCTTCAGGTGCTTAACGGCCAGGTCGAAATCCATCCCAACCTGTTGGGGCGCATGAGCATCCGAGCCAAGCGTCACGGCGACACCTCGCTCAACACAGATCTTCAAGAAATCGTGTGCGGGGTAGAGTTCCTGCGCCTGCTTGCGAAGACCGGAGCTGTTTACCTCAATGGCAACATCGTACTCCGCCAGCACTTCAGCAGCTTCGCGGTACATCTCATCGACAGGGAGGGTGGTCCAGACACCGTGTTTCTTCACCAGGTCCGGATGCGCCATGATGTCGAAGCCTCCCCTCTCCACTGCCTCACAGAAGACCTCGAAGTAGCGGACGTACATGTCATCGGGGCTTTTCCCTACATAGCTCGACAGTCGCCGGCTGTCCCCGAAATCCCAGCCGTCCAGATAGTGTACCGCACCGTAGACGTAGTCGAATTTGTAGGGGGAAGCGGCTTCCCATACCTCGTCCATCTGTCCGGGGATGTAATCCATCTCGATCCCGAAGCGGATCTCTATCGATTCTACGGATTCCTGTACATCGCGCACAAGCTCCGCGTAGGTAGGGAGTTCATCCGGGGCCATCGTGAGCCCTTCGTCACGGATATGCAGTAGCGGCATATGGTCTGAGAAACCGATCTCGCCGAGACCCTTTCGAATCGCCTCCCGGACGTAGTCCGCAGGCTCCCCGATTGCGTGTCCGCAGAGCCTCGTATGGATATGGTAATCAACAAGGCGCGAGTAGGAATCGCGGTCGAGCTCGCGCACCGACCGCGTCCATCGAAGCATCCTGCGCTTTGCCGCACGTCTCAACCTGCTGGAGTTCAACTGCCCTCCGCTCTGTCGTATCCCATCTTCGCAGCCATCTCGCTTCCGGCTTCCGTCATTCTACGATAGAGGAAGCTTGATGGAATGTCATAGTCGACCGTGGCCATCGCACGTCGCGTCACTGAGTGAACTATCTCGCCGTGAATGAGAAGCTGATTGCCTGATCTCGTGAGTTGGAAGTAGGCAAGCCCATCGAAGTCGGTCCCCTCGGCCGCCACCTCCGGTATTCTCTCGCGCGACTCCACGACCTCCACATAGATACCCGATTCCCTCGCGAATGACCGCGCGAACCAACGGGCCGCGACGACCGCCACAGAGTCCGACGACACCGGGAAGTAGCCCTCGGGAGCATCTATCACAACAGGCATCACCGCTACCCGGCCTACGGTTCCGGCGACCGGCGCGGTCGATTCAAAGGAGCATCGCACGACGCCGATCACGATCAGCGCCAGACTCAGAACCAGAACGACCTTGAGCCATAGCGACTGCGACGACCACCCGCCCTTGCGCTCACCCTGTGCCTTCGTTCTCTCGCCCATCATCTACACCTCACCTTCGCCCCACGCCCGGCTGATAAGAGCAGCATCGGGGGGTGGAGTCATGAGACTGACCACGATCAGGACCACAAGAGAGATGAAAACGCCCGGGATGAACCCGTGGATACCGAACGGCTTCCCTGCGATCATCCATCCAAGCGCGACCACCGTACCCGCTATCATGGAAGACAATACACCCGCGCCGTTAGCCCGCTTCCAGTAGACGCCCAGCACGACCGGCCACAGGCAGGCCGATGCGATCACGGCCCAGGCAAACGCAGTGATAACGAGCACAAGTCCGGGCGGACGATAGGCTATGACGAGCGAGATAAGGCCGGCCGCGAGACTTGCCACCCTCCCTATCATGACATCACGCCTGTCACTCTGCGGTCCGCGCTTCCTGCCTTTCCTATCCTCCTGATTCCCGCGGAGGTCCCTTGTGATGGCTCCGGAAACAATGATCAGAACCGACGCAAACGTCGACATGCCCGCTGCCATGACTCCCGCCATGAAGATCGCGCCTCCCCAGGGATTCAGAACGAGTTGGGCGAGCTTGGGAATCGCCAGATCCGGATTCTCAAGCGTCGGGAGAAGAATGCGGCTGATCGCGCCGGTCATGTACGGGAGTATGGCCATGGCGCCACCGAGGGTCGCAAGAACCACTCCCAGTCTCAACACGCGCGTGCTCTTCATGGAGTAGAAGCGCACCAGAAGCTGCGGCATGCCCCAGACACCCAGACTCACGATGAGGGCATACGACGTGAGGCCGCTCCACCCCCACACTCCGGGTGTGGTGACAAGACCCGGATCGATAGCCGCGAGCTGGATATTGGCCGCCGTCAATCCTCCCACTCTGGCGAGCGCGGCAAACGCAAGGAGGAAGAGTCCGAACAGCATGATCCACGCCTGAACGAAACTCGTCCAGACAACGGCGAGGTAGCCGCCTATCGACACGTAGATGAGAATAATGAGACCCGCAACGATGACGGCCGTCGTGTACGGGATCCCCATGAGACCTTCCATGATGCGTCCCATACCCACAAGGACGCTCACGTTGTATACGATCATGAACACGAAGACAATGATGGCCGAGAACACCTCAGCTTCACGCGAGCCGTAACGCTTCCCGATGAAACCAGGGATGGTCATCGTGTCAAGGCGCTTGGTGAACTCCCACAGACGCCGACCGAGCACGATCCAGGCAAGCGTGCATCCGATGAGTACGTTCGACGCGGCTACCCAGAGCGTGGACATCCCGAAGCGGTAACCGAAGGCGCCCCCGCCGACGATAACCACCGAGCTGAAGTAGGCTGCAACGAAGGAGAAGGCGGTTACCCATGGGCCGATCTGTCGCCCTCCGATGTAGAAATCCTCAGCGTTCCGGGTGCGACGCCCCATCAGAATTCCCATCGCAACCAGAACGACGATGTAGGCGGCAAGCACGGTCGAGTAGACGGCCATGTTACTCATCGCCACCTCCCGTGTCATCGTCTCGCATCGCAGTCATGACGGCCCAGACGATGGCCAGGAGAACGGT
Source organism: Candidatus Eiseniibacteriota bacterium (assembly GCA_030600655.1). Lineage (GTDB taxonomy): Bacteria > Joyebacterota > Joyebacteria > Joyebacterales > Joyebacteraceae > Joyebacterum. The sequence continues at coordinate 1,318 of JAUVLP010000006.1, read as the reverse complement.
CCCGGCGACAACCAGGAGCGCGGCGAAGGTGCCCCACGAGAATCCAAACGGTCCTGTCATTCCATCCCCCCCGGCGGCTCTCGCCGGCTTCTAGAAAAATCGGTAGTAAACCTTGATGTACGGCGCCCATTCGAAATCGTACTCGCTCCCACCCTCAAGACCTTTCGCGACCACGGAAATGAACGTGCTCGCCCCGATCGTGAGATGCTCGCCGTTGTCCCACGAGACCCCCGGACAAGCGTAGAGGCGATAGTACTCATCCAGCGTCTCTCCGGCGTAACCCTTGGCTTCCCAGAGAAGGCTCCAGTTCTCGTTGATCGGATTCTCAAGACTGATACTGGCGACCCAGATGTCTTTCATATCGTAACCGGAGTCGGTCTCACCATTCAGCCAGTAAGTGACACTGACGTGGCCATCGATCCTCCCCATTCTGTGCGTGACCGCTAGGCCACCGACAAAATCGGTAGTGCCGTCAGAGATCGCCGGATCACAACTATCATTCCCTGTCGGGAGACGTACACCGGCGAGGAGTGCGACGCACGGGTATCCCTCGCCACCACGGTAGATCTGGATCTTGGGATCGATCACAATGTCACCGATTCCCATTGAGGAGGACGCCACGTCGTCACCCGACCCTTGGTTGCTGAACCTGTACTCAAGCGGAAATCCGGCCCGTATCGTGATCCGATTCGTCGCGCCGTAGTAGATCCTGGGGACGAAACAGGCTCGTGTGAACAATTCGTGATTGGGAAGGTCTTTCCAGCCACCCGTACCGTCTCCGTCCAGATTGTCGTTGTAGATTCGCGTGAAGTCCCGGTAGAAATACCAGGTATCCAGCATGAACGTCCCCTGCGGCAGCGTGTTCGCACTCACGCCTACTACCGGAGTCGCCATGGCCGTCTGAGCCAGCACCAGTGCTGCGAAAGCGGTCACGACCACAAATGTAGTCCGCTTCATCCTACCTCCTGCGCCTGGGTATGGGATTCTGAAATGTACAGCCTCGTATCGTACCCGATAACGCCGGGCCAGACCAGACCTTCCACGCACTCTTGACCAGGGCTTCCATTCCGCCACAGGTCTCCTCAAGTGAGTCCGGAACACCGTCATACTCCCCTGCAAGCCGCCCCCTGAAAACCCTTTACGGTATCTCTGATTCGGCGTACAATTAGCACGATGCTTGAGTGAGCGTCTCTCACCATGTCTTGTCGTCCAACGCTCGGAATAACCGGTCGCAACTCGGATCAGATGACCTGGGGGGCAGCACGTGATCGGCCGCACAGTCTCTCATTACACGATCACCGGGAAGCTCGGTAAGGGT
>JAUVLP010000137.1 GCA_030600655.1 Candidatus Eiseniibacteriota bacterium | reverse complement strand
AGAGTTCACATCGACGGGGTGGCTTGGCACCTCGATGTCGGCTCAGCGCATCCTGGGGCTGTACAAGGTCCCAAGGGTTTGGCTGTTCGCCAATTAAAGCTGCTACGTGAGCTGGGTTTAGAACGACGCGAGTCAGTTCGGTCCCTATCCGTCGCGGGCGTAGGATACTTGAGGAGAGTTGCCCCTAGTACGAGAGGACCGGGGTGAACGAACCGCTAGTGTACCAGTTGTCTCATCAGAGGCACCGCTGGGTAGCTATGTTCGGCAGGGATAAGCGCTGAAAGCATCTAAGCGCGAAGCCCCCTCCAAGACTAGGTATCCCGTGGGTTATACCCACCTGAAGGCTCGTTGTAGATTACAACGTTGATAGGCCGGAGGTGTAAGTGCAGCAATGCATTCAGCCGACCGGTACTAATCAGCCGTGCGGCTTGACCATATAACTTACTACACGCATAGATGTTTCCGAGCGTCCGATCCTATGAGTTGTCTTGAATGCGCACCTGGCGTACTAGTCGGCGATGCGATCGCGATAGACTGAACGAGGTAGGTGAGAGCTCACCTCATGCCGGGTGCCATATTTCGTCGTCGATTTGCATGACGGCGCAAATTGTTTCGGTGGCAATGGCGGAGGGGTCACACCTGTTACCATTTCGAACACAGTAGTTAAGCCCTCCAGCGCCGATGGTACTGCTCGGGCGACCTTGTGGGAGAGTAGGACGCCGCCGGAACGTACGAACCCCCTTCGCCGAAAGGCAGAGGGGGTTCTTCTTTGTCCGCCGGTGGGGTATACTGCCACCGGAGAATCGTTGTCTGGAGAGTGAGGATTACACATGCTTGGAGGATTCCCGATGGCACGCATTCCTGCACTTCTTGTCGCGATCGTTGTGGTTGTCGCACTCTTCGGGTGCGCAGGTCAGGGGGCTCGGGTGCGTGGTGATGGGGACTCCGGGGCGGGGGGAGAGCGGTCATTGCCGGAGTGGGTCCGCATGGTTCACCCGAGAGCCGACGGGCGTGACATCTACGTCGGCGGATGCTCGATGGCATCGGGGCCGGGGCAGAGCGTTGAGCTGGCAATGGCAGACGCCTTTTCCCAGATGACCGAGAGGTCACGCAGTGATTTCACAAGGGTCTTCGCCGGAGCCACGAGAGAGAGCGGCATAGAGACGACGTCGTTCGACAGACTGGACTTCAGAGAGCGAGGGCTTGAACTGTACGCGGATTACGTGACGGGAGCAGCACGCTTGGACAGAGTCTACTTCCAGGACTGCGAGACCGGCCGCGCATACGAGGAGCTTCCCGACCATTGGGCCGGAGGGCCCGTCTGCCGGACGTTTGCGGAGCTCTCGGTGGATTCTGCCGCCTGGGGGCGCCTGCTGGAAGAGTCGGTTCTCGAGATGCGGCACGAGTTTGCCAAGGGTGGACGGGAGAACCTGGTCGATCTGGCCGATTGGGTGATCAGCAACTACGAGACGCCGGACAGAGGGCCGAACGCAGAGCCGGACGCCCGGGTAAGGTAGGACGGAATGCGGCACGCGGGTTTTGTACACCTTCACAATCACACCGAATACAGCCTCCTGGATGGAGCCATCAAGATCAAGGCGCTCGTCGAGAGGGCGCACGAACTTCGTATGCCCGCGCTCGCCATCACTGACCACGGCGGTATGTTCGGGGCCATACTCTTCTACGCTGCGGCCATGGACCGGGGTGTCAAGCCGATCATCGGAATGGAGGCCTATGTCGATCCGGTCTCCCACACTGAGAAACGGCAGGGCCGTGTGCGTCAGAAGTACAACCATCTGGTTCTGCTTGCGAAGAACATGGATGGTTACAGGAATCTGATGCGCCTGTCGAGCGCGGGATACGTGGACGGTTTCTACTACAAGCCGAGGATCGACAAGGCGCTCCTGAGGGAATACCACGAAGGCCTCATAGCGACGACGGCCTGCCTGGCATCTGAACCCGCGCAGCGAGTTCTCGCGGGGGACATGGATGGAGCCAGGGCAGCGGTTATCGATCTCATGGAGATCATGGGGGACGGCAACTTCTACCTTGAGGTGCAGCGGCACGGGCTCGAGGAAGAGGAGCGCGTTATCCAGGGATTCAAGCAGCTCTCGCAGGAACTCGGGGTGCCTCTCGTGGCGGCGAATGACTGCCACTACCTCCGCCGCGAGGACGCGGCCGCCCACGACGTCCTTCTCTGCATTCAGACCGGCAAGGAGATCGATGATCCTAACCGGATGCGCATGGCGAACGACCAGTTCTACTTCAAGTCGCCGGACGAGATGAAGGAACTGTTTGCCGACCTTCCGGAGGCCTACAGCAATACCGTAGAGATCGCCGAGAAGTGCAATCTCTCTCTTGAATTCGACCGGGTCCACATGCCTCGCTTTCCGATTCCAGATGGATACGAGGACGCTGCGACCTATCTGGCCGCTCTGACCCATGAAGGAATCGCGGCGAGATACGAGACCATCACACCGGAGATCGAGGATCGAGTCACTATGGAGCTCGACATGATCGCGGAGATGGGCTTCTCCGGCTATTTCCTGGTCGTTCACGATTTCATACACGAGGCAAGAAGGTGCGGCATATCGGTTGGACCAGGCAGAGGCTCGGCAGCGGCGAGCATAGTAAGTTATGCGCTCGGCATCACTGAGCTCAACCCCCTCGAGTTCGGCCTGGTCTTCGAACGATTCCTCAATCCCGCCAGAAAGAGCATGCCTGATTTCGATATAGACTTCAGCTACGAGCGGCGGAGTGAAGTCATCGACTATGTGACATCGAAGTACGGCAGGGATTCCGTTGCCCAGGTGATCACATTCGGAACGATGCAGGCCAGAGCTGTCATACGGGATGTCGGCCGCGTTCTCAAATTCACGTACTCCGAAGTCGACCGCATAGCGAAACTGATCCCGCGCGAACTCAATATTACTCTGTCCAGTGCTCTCGAACGCGTGCCCGAACTCAAAGCGCTGTCGTTGTCGGATGACAGGCATGTGAAGCTTTTCAAGTACGCCAAGACACTCGAGGGACTCTCCAGACATGCTTCCGTGCATGCTGCTGGAGTCATCATCGCGCCGGGCCGGATCTCGGACTGGGCGCCCCTCTATAAGACGAACCGTGATGAAATAACGACACAGTACGCAATGAAATCGCTCTCGAAGATCGGCCTCCTCAAGTTCGATTTCCTTGGTCTCAGAACGTTGTCCGTTATCGATGACGCAATAGAGATGATACAGGAGAATCACGGCATCACCCTGATCCCTCAGGATATCCCTCTTGATGATCCGGTCACCTTTGAACTTCTCGCAGCCGCTCACACGATCGGGGTCTTCCAGGTCGAGTCGTCGGGAATGCGGGATCTTCTCAGGAAAATGAAGCCGGAACGGCTCGAAGACATGATAGCGATCAACGCTCTCTTCCGCCCCGGTCCGCTGGGCTCCGGCATGGTCGACGACTACGTCAAGAGGAAGCACGGCAAGCAGAAGGTCAGGTACCTTCACCCGGACCTTGAGCCGGTTCTTAGTGAGACGTACGGTGTCATCGCGTACCAGGAGCAGGTGATGCAGGTGTCAAGCGCGCTGGCGGGGTTCTCCATGAGCCAGGCGGACGTTCTCCTGAACGCGATGCGCAAGAAGGTTACTCACGTCATGGACCAGCAGCGTGAGGAGTTTATCAAGGGCGCCACAGAGAGTGGGATCAAGGAAAAGACGGCGGTCGCTGTCTTCGACCAGATGGCGAAGTTTGCTGACTACGGTTTCAACAAGGCTCACAGTGCTTCCTACGCCATCCTTGCGGTGAGGACGGCCTACCTGAAGGCGAACTATCCGGCTGAGTACATGGCGGCTGCGATGACGAGTGAGATGGGTAATACTGACCGGATCGTGACCCTCATGAACGAGTGCAACCGCATGAAGATACAGGTGCTTCCTCCGGACATAAATCAGGGCCACGCGCGTTTCCTGGCCAGTGCCAGGAACGACATCCAGTTTGGACTCGGCGCCATCAAGAACGTCGGGCTCCCGGCGATCAAGTCGCTCATCGGCGCGAGGCAGGAGCACGGCGAATTCGGTGATCTCTTCGATCTTGTCGGCCGTGTTGATCTGAGACTCGTGAATCGCAGAGTGCTGGAAAGCCTCATCGCGGCAGGCGCGATGGATGGACTACATGGGCACCGGGCGCAGCAGATGTCGGCCATCCCCGCGGCGCTCGAGCTTGGTCAGCGCCTGCAGCGGGAACGAGACTCCGGACAGACGTTGCTTTTCGGGGGTGGCGATGACGATGCGGGGCCGTCCCAGCCGAGGAAGCTCCCGGAAGCCGAGCCATGGAATGACAGCCTCTCGCTTTCACGGGAGAAGGAAGTGCTCGGGTTCTACGTTACGGGCCATCCGCTTGCTCGATACGGGCGAGAGCTGGACGCTTTCGCTACCACGTCCATCGAGGATCTGTCGGATGTCGACGATGGCGAAGAAGTTCGCCTGGGCGGGATCATCACCCAGGTTAAGACCACTACCGACAAGAAGGGACAGCAGATGGCGTTCGTGACCATCGAGGATTTCACAGGTAGTGTGGAAGCCATCGTTTTCTCCGGCATCTATGCGAAGCGACAGGCAGAGATAAAAAGTGATGCTGCCATAATTGTTGACGGCAAGCTGTCAACCCGTGAGGACCAGGAACCGAAGATCATCGTTGGTGAGATCGTCCCGCTGTCGAGTGCAATGGGACGCTTT
>JAUVLP010000040.1 GCA_030600655.1 Candidatus Eiseniibacteriota bacterium | reverse complement strand
GAACCGGCTGGAGCGGAGGGCATCAAGTGGCGAAGCCGAAGGTAGCTTTCTACTGGAACGCATCGTGTGGTGGCTGTGAGGAAGCCGTGATCGACCTTGCCGAGGATATTCTCAAGGTCGTCGACGCAGTGGATATCGTCCTCTGGCCTGTCGCCATGGACTTCAAGAAGAAGGATATTCTGGCGCTTGAGGATGGGGAACTTGCTGTTGCCTTTTTGAACGGCGCCGTCAGGACATCGGAGCAGGAGGAGTGGTCCAGACTTCTCAGGAGAAAGGCCGGACTGATTGTTGCGTTCGGTGCGTGCGCGGGCCTTGGCGGTATCCCCGGGCTTGCGAACTTCTTCGATCGCGATTCGATCGTTGACTGGGTCTACAAAAAGCAGTGGGGAGTCGATAATCCGGAGGGCACCGAACCTCAGACACAGACCAGGATGCCGGAGGGAGAGATCGAGCTTCCGACGATCTACGATACCGTTTACCCGTTGGATCAGGTTATCGATGTTGACTACTACCTTCCGGGGTGCGCACCACCACCGAACCTCATCATGGACGCAGTGACGGCCATTCTCTCCGGCGACCTTCCTCCGAAGGGCTCGGTTCTCGCGCCATCGAAATCGTTGTGCGACGAGTGCGCCAGGAATGACAGCAAGCCGGACAAGATCAAGATCAAGGATCTCAAACGTCCACATGAAGTAATCGCCGATCCTGAGAAATGCTTCCTGGCGGAAGGCATCATCTGCATGGGGCCGGCGACGCGGGCCGGTTGCGGCGAACGTTGCATCAACGCGAACATGCCGTGTCGCGGCTGCTTCGGACCGACCGACGATGTCAAGGACCAGGGGGCCAAGTTTCTTTCGGCGCTCGGATCAATCATAGATACCAACGACCCTGAGGAGATGGAGCGGATAACCGAGTCGCTTCCCGACCCGGCCGGTCTCTTCTACATGTACAGTCTGGCCAGCTCGCTTCTCAGGAGAAAGAAACTCGACAGCCAGGCGGGATTGCGAGGCTGAACTGTCTGAACAGCCCGATTCACCGCACGGGGGAATCATGAAGAGAAGAGTAACGATCGATCCAATCACACGTCTTGAGGGGCACGGGAAGATCGAGATCTTTCTGGACAAGAACGGTGACGTCGAGAACGCGTATTTTCAGGTTCCAGAGCTTCGTGGTTTCGAGAAGTTCTCCGAGGGGCGGATGTGTGAGGAGATGCCTCGGATCACACCCAAGATCTGTGGTGTCTGCCCGATGGCTCACCACATGGCGGCCACGAAGACGCTGGATGATCTCTACAAGGTCGAGCCTACATATACTGCCCGCCTGATCCGTGAACTCACGTACAATGCGTTCACGTTCGAAGACCATGCCCTCCATTTCTACTTCCTGGGCGGCCCGGACTTCGTCGTGGGTCCCGATGCGCCCGCGGCCGAGCGCAACATTCTCGGCGTGATCGGGAAGGTTGGACTCGAGATCGGCGGCCAGGTGATCGACATCAGGAAGCGCGTGAGGAATATCATCACGACCTTGGGCGGTCGTGTGATTCATCCCGTGAGCGGTCTTCCTGGTGGCGTTTCCAGAGGGCTCACGAAAGAGAACTACGATGAGTTCGTGAAGACGACGGCCGATGCGGTCGAGTTTGCGAAATTCACGCTTCAGCTCTTCGATGACGTCGTTCTCAAGAACAAGAGCTACCTCGATCTCATCGTTGGCGATGTGTACAAGCATGAGACGTACTACATGGGTCTCGTGACCGAGAACAACGAGGTGGACTTCTACGACGGTATGGTCCGTGTCGTTGACCCTGCCGGCAAGGAGTTCGCGAAGTTCAAGGCCAGGGACTACCTGAAGCACATATCGGAGCACGTGGAGCCGTGGAGCTACATCAAGTTCCCATTCCTTAAGAAGATAGGCTGGAAGGGGTTCGTGGACGGCACGGACAGCGGCATCTACCGGGTCGCGCCTCTGGCCCGTCTGAACGCATCAGACCGGATGCGGACTCCGGAGGCACAGGTGGCTCGCGAGGCCATGTTCGAGGCACTGGGTTGGCCCGCGCACAACACGTTGGCCTACCACTGGGCCCGCCTTGTGGAGATCCTCCAGGCTGCGGAGCGGATGGTCGAGATCATGGCTGATCCCGAGATCATGGGTGATGACCTGAGGAACCTTCCGACGGAGACCCCGACCGAGGGCGTAGGAATTGTCGAGGCGCCCCGCGGGACTCTGATACATCATTACAAGACCGACGAGCGCGGCGTAATCACGCAGGCGAAGCTGACGGTTGCGACGGTTCACAATGCCGCTCCGATCTGCATGTCTGTCGAACGAGCCGCCCGCGGTCTCATCAAAGGTGGAGTGGTGAACGACGGGCTTCTGAACATGGTGGAGATGGCGTTCAGGGCGTATGACCCGTGCTTCGGTTGTGCTACGCACTCACTTCCGGGCCAGATGCCGCTCGAGGTCATCGTGAAGGATCAGGATGGCAACATCGTGAAGAGGCTCTCGCAGTTCATCCGCGAGTAGTTGGAGTGCCTGATCTACGATATCAGCACCCCGGTGTTGCTCACGCGCGGCGCCGGGGTGTTTCTCGTTATTCCGAGGACGGGCCATGAAGACACTCATGCTTGGACTGGGCAGTTCGATTCTGTCCGATGACTCGATAGGTCTCTTCGTGGTCAGGGCTCTAGGCAGCCGCCTCGGAGACCGAGACGACGTGGATATCGTGGAGAACGAAGAGGGAGGCTTCTCCCTGCTCGAAGAATCGCTGGGATACAATCGGCTCGTCGTCGTAGACTCGATAATGATAGGGGACGCTCTGGGTACGATGACCCGGTTCGAACTCAAGGAACTCGCGCGGACTATTCACGCGTGCTCGCCGCACGGCATGAATCTGGCCACGGTCATGGAGTTCGGCCGCAGGCAGGGGCTCGATGTTCCCGAAGAGACGATCATCTACGCAATCGAGGTAAGGGACGTGCTGACCTTCGGCGAGCGGCCGTGCCCGGAACTCGAGTTGAAGATAGATAGCTTCGTGGAGACGATAGCGAGCGAAATCTTCCCCGGCTAGGTACAGGTTAACCATGAGTCACGAGCTCTACAATCTTCCTCTCTATTACGACATCGCATTCACCTGGGATCTGAATCCCGAGCTGGATTTTTTCGACCGGCTCTACGAGAGTTACGTGCCGTTCGATGTTCAGAGAATACTCGAGCCGGCGTGTGGAACCGGCCGCTTCCTGCGTGCATTTCCGACGCGTGGGTATGCGATCACGGGCTACGATAGAAGCCCCGAGATGCTGGCATTCGCGAGCGCGAGAATCGCAGAAGCCGGGATCGGGGAGATGGCCGAGGCGGTCCCCGGAGAGATGGCGAGCGCAAAGTACGATTGTGAATTCGATATGGCCTTGAACTCGATCAACAGCTTGGGCTACCTTCTGACCGATGAAGAGATCATCCTGCATTTCAAACTGACCGGAGAGGCACTGAGGCCGGGAGGCATCTATGTCGTCCACATAGCGTGCGCCCTTGACTGCGAACCGGATCCGGAGGGCGACACGTGGACGATGAAGCGTGACGGCATCTCCGTTACGACGACATGGGGTGTAGAGCGCGAGGACAGAGAGACGCGCCTGAGTCATCAGCTCTGCCGGATGGAGATAGACGATCACGGGCGGTCCGTGACTCTGGTCGAGCCGCATGTGACGAGGCTGTGGTTCTACGAGGAGTTCCGCGATCTCGTGGCCCGGTCGGGCACGCTTGAGCTCAAGGCCGTCTACTCGGAGAAATTCGACGAGATCCCCCTCGATTCACAAATCACTGGTGAGATGGGGAACCTCTACTATGTACTCAAAGCTGTCCGGTACTCTGATGAGTGCCGGAGTGAGAATTCCGCACCCGGGCGGTAACAGACCAGGACGGAGAGACCTGGACGGATGGAGATTGGGGAGGACGGACATGAAGCGTGACGTAGACAGACTCATGAAAGAGCGTGGTATCGATGTCGCAATCATCGAGGGAGAAGTCAAGGGCAACGCAACCCTGTTCTATATGATCAATGGCGCGAAACTCTCTCACGCTACCCTCATTAAGAAATGCGGCGAGGAGCCGATTCTTCTCTGTGGGACGATGGAGAGGGAAGAGGCAGAGGGGAGTGGGCTCAGAGTTGTCGACACGTCGAAGTACAACACCATGAAGATCCTCAAAGGGGTCGGCGGTGACCGACTGAAGGCGTCGGTCGAGTACTATCGCATCCTCTTCGATGAGTTCGGTGTGTCCGGAAATGTGGCCTTCTATGGCAAGGGCGACATCGGGGCTAACCTCGTGCGCCTGAGGGCGCTGGACGAGGCTCTCCCCGATGTCAACGTGATGGGTGAGTACAGTGACGACGTCTTCATCACGGCCCGAGCCACAAAGGAACCGTACGAGATCGACAGGATCCGTGAGGTCGGCAGGCTGACATGTGAGACTGTTCAGCACATTGTTGACTTCTGGAAGACGCACCGGCTTGAAGGTGACACCCTGATGAAGTCGGACGGCACGCCGCTCACGGTCGGTGATTGCAAGACCGAGATTCGAACCGCGCTGGCAACAAGGTCGCTCGTGGAGGAGGTCGATACCATCTTCGCGATCGGCAGGGATGCGGGCATACCCCACAGCAGGGGCAACGACACAGATCCGATCATGACGGGCAAGACGATCGTCTTCGATATTTTCCCGCAGGAGCAGGGTGCGGGCTATTTCTTCGACATGACGCGGACGTTTGTGCTGGGGGAGGCTCCTTCCGAGATCCTGGATGCCTATGCGGAGCTTTCGGAGATCCACGAGTCGGTCCTTGCCGCTCTTAAGATCGGAGAGCGCGCCGGTAAGTATCAGGGAATGGTGTGCGATTTCTTCGAGAGTCACGGACACGAGACACCGAAGACAAACCCCCAGGTGAGAAACGGGTATGTGCACAGCCTCGGCCATGGAGTCGGGCTCAACATTCACGAGAACCCGCGCCTGTCAGGCTCGCCGGGAATCGAGGATGTGCTCGAGCCTGGGCACGTCTTCACCGTCGAGCCCGGGCTCTACTACCCCGACAAGGGGTGGGGTATGCGGATAGAGGATGTGGTATACGTGCATGAGGACGGCACGATGGAGAACCTGACGAGGTTCCCGAAGGATCTCATCGTTAAGCTCTAGGAGCGAGGGACTGAATGGGCACGGTAGTGAGAACCGTACAACCTAAGGGCGAAGGACTCGCCGGCTGCACCATCATCGACTCAGCGTCGAAGATCATCGAGTCCTACGCCGACTACCTGACAGATGAGTCAGGATTCGGTCCGTCATCGGCCGAGCGTCTGGTCTTCGCGAGAAGCGAGAAGCAGATAGCCCTTGTGCTCAAAGACGTGTATGAGCGTGAAGAGCCTGTGACGGTGTCTGCCGGGAGAACGGGCATCGTTGGTGGGGCGGTGCCGACCGGAGGCACGCTTCTCTCGCTTGCGGAGATGAACAACGTCATCGGCATTCGCAGACTACCCGACGGCAGACTTGCCCTGACCGCCGAGCCCGGCATCACGATAGCAGAGCTCAATGATCGCGTGGCGCGGAAGGAACTCGGCATCGCCACCGGTCTCGTGACGCAGGAACAGCGTTCAGAGCTCGAGGCTTTCGTGGCGGACGACCACGCCTATTTCTACCCGCCCGATCCCACGGAGGACACGGCGCATCTCGGAGCCACGGTGGCCACCAATGCATCGGGAGCCAGGAGCTTCTACTACGGCGCGACGCGTGAGCACGTGCACCGTCTACGCATCTGTCTGTCGAACGGCGAGGTGATCGATGTTGAGCGCGGCGTTTACACAGCGGCCGACGGGAAATTTGAGGTGGTGCTCGGTGATGGAAGGAGCATCACCGTCAAGATCCCAAGTTACTCAATGCCCGAGACCAAGAATGCCGCCGGCTATTTCGTTCACTCCGACGTAGACCTCATCGATCTCTTCATCGCTTCTGAGGGAACGCTGGGCGTGATCACGGAGGTCGAGGTTGTCCCCCGCAGGCGGCCGGTGGGAATATTGAGCGCGCTGGCCTTCTTCGGAAGTGACAACGATGCGATCGAGTTTGTGCGGCAGGCGCGCGGTGACCTGGATGATCAGCCGCGACCTGGGGCCGTGGTCCCAATGGCGCTCGAGTTCTTCGATTCCAGGAGCTTCGACTTCCTTCGCAGGCGGAAAGAGGAGGGGGGCGAATCGTCGAATATACCCGAGCTTCCCGATGGCGCACGCGCCGGCGTTCTCTTCGAGCAGGAGTTCGAGGATGAGGACTCGCTCATGGCCGCGTACGAAGGGTGGGAGGAACTTCTGGATGGCCATGGCTCGTCGATGGAACAGACCTGGGGTGGAATGGAGGAGAGCGATCTCGCGAAGCTGAGAGCGCTCAGGCACAGCATCGCCGAGGAGGTCAACGGAGTCATCGCTCGGGCGAAGGCGAAATACCCTGAGATCCACAAGATCGGAACCGATATTGCCGTTCCGCATGACAGGCTCATGGAGATGTTCGCCTATTACCGCGATACGCTCGCCGGGATGAATCTCGAGTACGTCATCTTCGGTCATATCGGCGACAGTCACCTCCACCTCAACATCATGCCTGTCGATCCCGATCAACTGAGAGTGGCCGAGGATCTGGCGCTTCAGTTCGCGCGTCAGGCCGTCAAGATAGGTGGCACGGTCTCTGCGGAACATGGGATAGGCAAGCTCAAACACGAATTTCTTGAGGCGCTCTACGGCGAGGACGGACTCAGGGAGATGGCCGTGCTCAAGAGAACTTTCGATCCGAGTGGTATGCTTAACAGGGGTGTGATGTTCTCCTCTGACCTGCTCACGTAGCCGGGATCCTGCGCCTATGGTCGAACTCCGTGAATACGATCGCTTTGATGACGAACGGCTGGTCGAGGCGTGGGTGACGCTGGAGTCGTCCGGAGCCTGTGCGAGCCTGTTTCTGAGCCGGGCTTGGCTGGAGCCATGGGTAAGGCAGTTTGGGGCTGAGTTAAGACCGTCGGTTCTCGTTGGATACGATGGCACTGACGCGGTCGGAATCGCGCCGCTCTTCGCGACATCTCGCGAGACGTTTGAGCTACCCGTCAACTTCCTTGCTCACAGGGGTGGGCTGATCGCGCTTGATGATTCCAGGGGGGAATTTGTCGCGTCGGTCATCCGACGATTGGACGGGTGGGGAAAAGGGGCCCTTCTGAGAGGCCTGCCGACAGATTGTCCCTCCTATGCTGCCATCACAGACGCGGCGAGGGAGACAGGTCTTCCCATGCAGGAACGCAGGGGCCGCGTCTCGCCACACGTTGTTATCTCCTCAAGTTGGGAAGCCTTCCTGAAATCCAGACCGAGCAAGGTGGGCCACGAGTGGAGAAGGAAGATGCGGAAACTCGAACGTGAGGGCTCGGTAGAAGTCAAGCGCATGACCTCCGGGAGCAATCCACGCGATCTCATCGATGCGTTTGTGGATGTCGAGAGCAGGAGTTGGAAGGAAGAAGTGGGTAGTTCGATCTCCGGCCGGGGCATAGGGGGATTCTACCGCGAGCTGGCCGAGAGCCTCACGCGGGCAGGGGTATTCCGACCCTTCTGGATCGAACTCGATGGCCGGATGATCGGATTCCTGCTGGGGGCCGTCTACGGTGGCACCTACTACGCCCTGAAGACATCGTTCGATGGGGCCTTCGCGAAGCTGTCGCCGGGTGTGACGCTCTTCGATCACGCGATAGGCGACGCCTTTAATGAAGGGCTCGACCGGTTCGACTTCACAGGTCGGCGCGCGCGGTGGAAGGACGAATGGGCGACGGGTCACACCGAGCATGTGGATGTGAGGTTCTACCCGCGAGGACCGCGGGGCACGTTTGCGTGCTTCCTCGATTCACGCGCGAAGCCTATGATGAAGCGTCTTCTCAGGAGAGACTCATGAGTGGCACGCGCAAGACAGGCTCAAGCCTGAAGGCAGACGAGACTCGGTCTCATCCGGTCGGGGGAGGGCACGAAGAATACAAGGGCTACCTCTCCAAGACGACAAAGGGGGCGGGCTTCACGTTCTTCGGGCGCATCTTCGCACTCATCTTTGGGTTCATCGCATCCGCCATCATCGCCCGCGTTCTAGGACCGGACGTTCTCGGTGTATACGTTCTTGCGTGGACGGTCATTATGGGTGCAGCCATCCTCACTACGTTCGGTTTCGAGGGTGGCTTCGTCAAGTACATCTCAATGTACGTCGCGCAGGGGAAAACGCGTGAGGCACGCGCGGTCTACTTGCATGGAATCCGCTTCGGAGTGATCGCCGCTATCATTGCAACATCCGCGGTAGTACTTCTCCGCAGGCCGATCGCGCTGGCGCTTTTCAAGGAGCCGCGTCTTGAGCGCGCCCTCCTCTTCATGGCGCTTGCGATGGTCCCGTATACCCTGGCAAGGCTTCAGGCCGCCGGCCTGAGGGCACTCAAGGACATGAAACGCAGTATCATGGGCGCTGAATTCTGGTTCCGTATTCCCCGGTTGGCCGTGTTTCTTATCTTCTACTATGCAGGTTTCAAGTACATGCGTCCGGATCTGGGGCTTCTCGGCGTCGTGTTTGCGAGTGTCGCTGCCTCCATCACTTCTGCTCTCATGACGTTTGTCTACCTGAAGAAGAGCGGGCCGTATCTCTTCGACCGCGGCGCCAAGGCGGAGATTCCCACGGGTGAACTGATGCGGTACTCCGCATCAATGCTCGCAGAGACAACCACGGCGTTTGCACTCCTCGAGGGCGGTCGCCTGATCCTCGGTTTTTTCCTCAAATCGACCGAAGTGGGCATCTACAACATTGTTGTTCTTCTGGCGATGATCGCCACGTTGTTCACGTTCTCCTTCAACGCCATATTCTCGCCGATAATCGCCGACATCTATCACAGGGGCCGTATCGAACTCATGAAATCGCTCCTGACGACCATCACGAGATGGATTGTGCTTCTCACGCTTCCTGTCTACGCCTGGATCATCCTGTCGGGTGAGGTGGTGCTGGGTATTTTTGGAGATGAATTCGTGAGAGGCTATCCAGCGCTTGTGATCCTGGCAACCGCGCAGCTTATCGACAGCACCGCGGGCTCGATCGCGAGCTGCCTCGCGATGACCAAGTACCAGCGCTACAATGTCTACAACACCATAGCCATGGCCATTGTGAGCATAGGTCTCAATATCTGGCTGATTCCCCGCATGGGGATAGCCGGGGCAGCCGTTGCCACGGCATGTTCGATCATACTCGTCAATGTGGCTCGCCTGATCGAGGGGAAACTCCTGCTTGAGGTGATGCCGTATGATCATGCGACGCTGAAGGTCGTTGCGACAGGCGCAGTGCTCATAGCTGCGGCGTATCTACTGCGTGGAACTGCACTCGCTCCGACGACCTGGTACTGGGCAGGTGCGGCGCTCGCTGCATCGTATGCGACGGTCTTCGGTCTTACGGCAGTCATGGGGATAAAGGAAGAGGACCGCATGATTATCCGCGCGGTCCTCCAGAAGGTGTCGCATACTCGTTAGCTCTCGTCGAAGTAGTCGAGCTTGTGAAGAGGCATGACCACGCTCGATGCGATGTTCGACAGGTGCAGAGAAATCCGCTTCAGATATCTCGCCGTCAGCGCGTAGAGCACGGCCTCCTTGCAGACCAGACTCTCTTCAACAAGATTGTCGATCAAGGCGTCGCACTCCTGTGCGAGATTGCGTCCTTTCTGCAGAGCCTCGTGCCCCATGTCCTTGTCTGACATACGGAACGCCTCGACCGTGGGTTCAAAGAGCGATTCGGTTTCGATGAGGAGCTTGAGGAACTGGTGGTCGTACTTGCCTTCTCTGAACGCCCCTTCCTGCGCCTCAGCCACTTCCAGGAGGTTCTTTGTGATGTCCCCTACGCGCTCGGCATCCTTGATGATGCTCATGAGAACGAGGCTTATCGGGACGTCCGTGCCGGGTGATACTATGAGGTGCTGCACGAGCTGCTTTCGTATCTTCCGTTGAAGATGGTTGATACCTCGGTCTATTTCGTAGACCCGGTCATGAGTCTCCTCGGTAAGCTTCTCCTTACCGGTCAATACGGCCGAGATCATGCGATACATCTCGAGGCCGGAGTCCAGCATCTGCTCCATCTCATCGAACATCTGTGTGAGAAGCGGTCGCTTCCGGAGCGCGTCTATGAATTCCCTGAACATCGGTGACTCCTAACGGAATAGCTTGCCTATCAGTATAAGCGCACCGGGCACTACATAGAAGAGCCCAATCACGAAAACGGCGACGTACAGTTTCGACCGCACGGCTGCATCAGCGAGTTTCCTCGCAAGAATCATGGGAATGTTCCGGATCGGGCGATAGGGATAGATGATGAGGATGCCCGCGATGTTAAAGAGCAGGTGAACGAGCGCAATCGTCAGGCCGCGCGAATCACCGGCAAGCGAAGCCAGGAGTGCGGTCACCGTCGTGCCGATGTTCGCGCCCAGCGCTATCGGGAAGATCTGCTCGAGCCTGACAATGCCGGCGCCCGCCAGCGGAACGAGAAGCGATGTTGTTACCGAACTGCTCTGGATAACGGCCGTGACGCCTGCTCCGACAACGATACCGGTCGCTCCACTCCTGCCCATCAGTCTGTCTATGACGACCTCGGCGCGGCCCATCGCAAGGGCCTTCGTCTGGCGGACCAGCAGGTAGAGGGACACTATCAGGAGCGAGAAAGCTATGATCACAATGACAAGAGCCGCGTGTTCCCCGATGAGTCCCTCGACGAAGTCTGTGATGACGTGAACGGCCGGGTCGACCACGCGCTTGACCGGGCTCGCGAATGCCACGCTCTCGCTCCCCGTCAGGAGCCGGGAGAGCGCTATGGCCGAGTGTCGGAGGAATCCGGTAGCCATTTCGATTGGGAATAGTATGAGCACTGTCATGACGTTGAAAAAATCGTGAACACTCGCTGCGGCAAACGCCCTCCGGAACTCCTCGCGGCGACCGGCATGTCCGAGCGACACGATGGCACACGTCACCGTTGTTCCGATATTGGCGCCCATGATGATGGGAACAGCGTTCTCGATCGATAGCATCCCCATTGCCACGAAGCCGACGACGGTCGACGTTGTTGTCGATGAGCTCTGGACTATGCTGGTTGCAAGTATACCGATGAAGAGACCTACGAACGGATTCGAGGTCGATGCGATGAGGCGTTCGGAGAAATCGCTTCCGAACATCTTGAAACCGGTACCGAGCAGCTTTATGCTGACAAGGAATATATAGAGGATCACCGCGACAGCGAGCACGCGGAGAATCCCCTGGAGGAGGGGTGGGAGTCCTGAACCGGCAGGAGTCAGTTCGCCGGTCGCGTCTCTGCGGCTGACCTCGTCGATCGTTGCTCTCCGGGGAGTGGACCGTGATTTCGGACGCGATTCTAGCACGGCCCGGAACTGTGTCAAGCGACCATGGAGAGCGCGAATGCTGAGACGCAGACGATAGGCTTTGACGGTCCAGGGACCTGGGAGTAGAATCGCTGTGTGAGCCATTCCGGTGCCCGAGACTGTTTCGGGCTGTCTTTACGTAGGAGGGGGATAAATGGAGCACAAGAAGCTCACTGCGCACTTCCTCGAACTCATCAGGCGGGCATCAACATCGCTTCCGCCGGATGTTGTGGAGGCTCTTCGCAGGGGCATCGAGAATGAAGAGCCCGACTCGGCGGCGGCATCTACGCTTGGCTTGCTTCTGGAGAATTCCCAAAAGGCCAAGGATGCGGAGACGCCAATCTGCCAGGATACGGGAGCCCTCTATTTCTTCATAGAGTATGGTCCGGACTACCGGCAGAGCCAGCTCGTTGAGGCAATAGAAGCCGCGACGGCGGAGGCGACGGCACGGTATTATCTGAGGCCGAATGCAGTCGATTCGATCACCGGCAAGAACTCCGGCGACAATCTGGGTGCCGGGGCGCCGAACTTCCACTTCACAGAGAGAGACGAGAACGGACTTCGTGTCAGGCTTCTCCTCAAAGGTGGCGGTTCGGAGAATGTGTGCGCGCAGTACAAGCTCCCGGACGGACGGCTCAAGGCTGGGCGCGATCTCGACGGTGTGAGAAAATGCGTGGTGGATGCTGTCTTCCAGGCACAGGGCAAAGGTTGCTCGCCCGGAATTATGGGGGTCGGCGTAGGTGGGAATCGCGATTCATCGTACGGTGTGGCCAAGAAGCAGCTTCTGCGCGATCTCGGCGACGTCAATGCCGATCCGGAACTTGCCGACCTGGAGAAGCGCCTCATGGGTGAGTTGAACCTGTTGGGCATCGGTCCGATGGGCCTGGGTGGCAAGACTACTGTGATAGGCGTGAAGGCCGGCCAGCTTCACAGGCTGCCTGCCTGTTTCTTTGTTTCCATTGCCTACCTGTGTTGGGCGGCCCGCAAGGCCTTCATGACGCTCAAGGAAGAGGAGGTCGCGTATGATTGGGATTAAGCTACCGGTCTCTGCCGACGAGATTCGCAAGCTGAAGGCGGGTGACGAAGTTTCCATCACGGGCATTATGGTCACAGCCCGTGACGCGGCCCACAAATATCTTGTGGAGACGGATGCCGAGGACGTCAGGGATCTGCTCAAGGGCAGCATGATCTACCACTGCGGCCCTGTTGTGAAGAAGGGCGATGACGGCAAGTACACGTTCGTCGCTGCCGGTCCGACAACCAGTATTCGTGAGGAACCGTACGAGGCCAAGGTTTTCGAGAAGTATGATGTGAGAGCGGCGATCGGCAAGGGCGGCATGGGTGCTGACACGCTTGCTGCATGCGGCAAGTTCGGGAGCGTCTATCTCTCCGCCATAGGTGGAATCGCCACGACGCTCGCGCAGTCGGTCGTGGAAGTCCTCGATGTCAAGAAGCTTGAGGAATTCGGTGTGCCCGAAGCTTTCTGGGTTATACGGGTCGAGAACTTCCCGGCCATCGTGACAATGGATTCGCACGGAAATTCGCTCCACGATGAGATCCTGGAGAAGTCCAGGGGTGAGTACGATAAGCTGGTGGGTTAGAGGCAGCCGGCTGATGTCCGATGGCAACAGGGTTGAATTGCTGTCAGTAGTCCCATTGGCTGGGGTCTTCAGGGGTTCCGGGGACCGCGCAGTGGCTCCTGACAATGCTGCGCCAAGTGTGTAAATAGTGATGTCAGCAGTTCAGACTTGATTCAGCAACGCTGTACTCTTGTGCTTGACATGTCTGAGATGAATCGCTATAATACTTCGTGACGGAGGCGATGAGGTCTCTGCGTTGTAGGTGTCGCTGGGACGGGTGCAGGCCATCCGGTTTCCGGCAGGGCAAAGTCGGCAAGAACAGAAATTCTGTTCCCCGGCTGGATCGAAAGAGGTAGGTAGCTGTGAGCACGACAGGAAGAGTGAAGTGGTTCAACGACAGTAAGGGCTTTGGATTTATCACGCCTGACGACGGATCGAAGGACGTGTTTGTGCACTTCTCCGCCATCAAGGGTGATACGAGCTTCAAGAGCCTGAACGAAGGCGATCACGTGGAGTTCGATATCGTCGATGGTGAGAAGGGTCCGGCGGCTGAGAACGTCGTCATGGTTGAAGAATAGCATCGGACCAATCTTCAGGTAGCATTTCAAGAAACGGGGTCGACCGTATTAGCGGGCGACCCCGTTTTCTTGGTTGAGCATTGAGGCGGTGGTCTACGGGGACTCCCCTGCGTGAAATCTCGGGCGTGCCATCGCTGAAGGCTATTCCTTCTTTCCGTACCCGACCCTCCGCATCATCCGTCCGAACAGCATGCGATCATCCTCCTCGATTCCCAGAAGTGCGAGCACTCCCAGGAAGACCACGAAGGTGGCAACAAGCATGAGAATTGCTGGAGCGAACGAGAGTTCCGGCGTGTGATAACGCAGGTAAAGGTTGCCCGCCAGTGTGACCGCTGCGGCTGCTACAAGCTTCAGGTAGGAGAGTCTGTATGGCCAGATCCCGATCAACAGTTTCACCTCAATGAGTCCGACCACATTGATGGCTGCAAGCGATATGGATGTGGCGATAGCCGCTCCGAGCACACCGTAGCGGGGGATCAGGAACAGGTTCAACGCAATGTTGGCTGCTGTTACCGCTGCGATGTTGACGGCGTTGTAGATCTGGTGACCGGACAGCATGAGGAGTGTCCCGACCGAGCCGACTGCACAACGCGTGAGAACGCCCACCCCGAGGATCACCATAGCAAGATAGCCTGCCTGGAAGTCCCCTCCGAAGAGCAGAAGTAGATCATCTCCGAAGCCCACTATCCAGATCAGCGCCGGCAGGACGATGATGAGAACGGTGCGCGTGAGAGAGGAATAGAGGTTGTGTAGCTCTTCCTTGCGGTCGTTGTGATGGAGCTCCGAGATGAGTGGTGAGAATGCGTTGTTGAAGCCCATGAACACGAGCGTGAGCATATTCGAGATGAGGAAGGCGATGTTGTAGATGCCGACTTCTTCCGATGTTCTCAGGATGCCGAGCATCGTCCGATCTGTAATGCTGAGACTGTAGTTCATGAACGCAACAAACGTCATGGTGGCGCTGAATGCGAAGATCTGTCGGGTTGAGACTGTTGCTACGCGTGGCCCGCGGGTCAGATAACGGGCATGACGATCGACAATGAGAATCATGGCCACGGCCGCAGCCGCGTACGAAGCTGTGAGCGCCCAGGTGAGGCCCGTCAGCTTGAGTCCGGCTGAGAGAAGAAGGAGAAAGACCAGAAGCTTTGCACTCTTGGCTACAATCTCCACGCAGAATGTCTCGCGGGAGGTCTGCTTGATCGCTCTGAGCGAGAAGCCGAACACCTTCACGAAGACCGCCGGCAGAATCGCGATCGCGACGATGGGAATCAGACTGAAAAGCCGGGGTTCGTTGAAGATCCGATTCGCGAGAACATCGCGTCCCAGTAACAGAACAGCTATCGTGATCGCACTTGTGACGAGCACGATACGTGCACCGACCGCGAACACGCTTGCAGCGCCTTCTCGATCCCCGCGGCTCAGCGCGACAGGGATGAATCGGAGCAGCATCGGGCCGACACCAAAGGAAGCCGCGAGCGAGAGAACCAGAAGCGTCGTCTGTGCCAGCACGAAGACACCCAGACGCTCTGCTCCAAGAAGACGTGCGAAAAGGAGGTTCGATCCAAACCCGAGCGCTATGCCTATGAGCTGGTAGGTCATCACGCCCGTCGCCTGCTTCGCGACGTGGACCAAGTGGCGGTCGGAGTTGTTCTCACTCACGCCGCGGTCTCCCGGTTGGCGTCTGAGATTGTTCCGTCTGGGCCTGACGAACCACTGTCTTTCTCGAGGGTTGTTGCTGCCTGAAGCCCGACAGCTTGCATCATTACGCGGAACGAGTCTCTGATGTGGGTCGGTTCAGGGTCTACTCTGAAGCTTGCTGCGAGCATGGCGTACGAGTCCTTGTGCTCGGGGCTGAAGCCGTGCATTCCTCGCGGGGCTTTCCCGCCCATGTAGCTCGGGACGATGAGCTTCGTCGGGTTCATCAGGAAGACAACTTCACCGAAGCGATTATCGTCGAAGAAGACCCCCTCGCGCTTGAGGTCGTCGTCGGAGAGAGTTGCTCCACAATCGAGTTTTTCCAATGCGCTGATGATCGTATCGCGTGCGTGGGGAGACTCGAACCAGAATCTCGCCATCGTCGAATCGTAGAAAACATGGTAGTCACGACCCTGTCTGAGGCTGAGTCCCATCACGGTTTTCATGACGTCGTGCTCGCCCGTGGTTTCGGCCATCCCGTGGTCGGAGAAGATGATCACGTCAACATCGGCGCGGGTCTTGCGGGCGAGTTCAACCACGCGCGATATCTTCTTCTCAATGAGTGCGACTGCACCCGCCACAGCCTCTCTATCGCCGACGTGGCCGTGGAGGAAGGCGTCAATGTACGGAGTGTAGTGAAGCGCGAAACGCATCTCCGGGTCGCCTCGCACTGCAGTCTCGAGTTCCGCAAAGCCCTCATCAAGTTCATTCTTCCAGGTCCAGACCTGGTACGGAACACAACCATCGGCAAGGTGGTCGAATATCGACCTCGCGCCCGAAGCAAACGCGCCGGGGGCGTAGATATCCCTTTTCTCGATGAGGTCGAACTCCTCGAAGAGATGAAACGGGATCCGATAGAAATTATAGTAGCCCGTGAAACCGGTGTGCTTCCGGTGGTAGCTCAGTAGAGGTCTGCGAAACCTGCGGTGGCTTGAGACGGTCTTGGGAAGGAATCTCAGACAACGAAGCTCGCTGAGTTCCGAATGTTCGGTTCGGTAGAACATGCCCCAATGCCCGTGTACGTCCGGCATGAGACCGGTGAGTATCGTCGGCTGGGCGGCACAGCTGTAGCCCAAGACCGTGCGCTGGCGATAGGAATACGGTGCGATATCGCGGAAGCAGTCAAGCTCCCGCGCGATCTCCCATCCCAAGGCATCCACGAAGAACACCAGTGTGAGTTTGTCACCTGCCATCAGTCCTCCTTCGTGTGTCTGCCGAGGAGCATCGACTGGTGGAAGAAGACCAGCTTCTTCATGAGAGCATCCTCACGTTCCAGGTCGCTCATCGATCTGAACCTGGCCGGTAGCGCGAACGGAGCATACCGCACAACGGCGCGGCGCGTCCACTCGGGATCCGCATTCTCCGAGTAGCCGAAGAACACGATGAGAGCCGTCAGATAGGCAAGCGCCAGGGGAGAGGCGAAGAAGGAACGCCACGAGATTCCCACTGGTGAGAACAAGCCTTTCGGAGCCGCGCCCGGGTTGAGCATCCTCAGGGTCCGCACGATACTTCTCGGCAGACTCTCCAGCGCGCCAAAGCGTTTGGCTATGGCCGGAAGGGGAAGCTGCGAGATGTCCGTGTCCAGTGTTGATCCGAGGACGCTCTTCCAGAGAGCCTCGGCGTATGGCACGTACCTGTACCACAGGTCGTTTGCGAGGAGGTGAAGTGACTCAGCATCTCTGGACGTCCCGAAGTGTGACACGATGCGGTCCAGATCGCCGGACGTTTTGAAGGCAGCCCAGACGGGAAGATCCTTGAGGAAAGGCTCGAGCGACGCTGCGAGTGGCGCGAACTCTTCGCGCTTGAGATAGTCATTGGTGAAGAGCTTGATCCGGGCTTCGTAACCGAGGGGTGTGTTGCGCCTGGCGAACAGGAACGCGGTCACCAGGTCAAGGGACAGCTTGGTTGTCATGTAGAGCGAAGAGAGCGCAGCTGAGAAATCAGAGGGATCTGCTTCGGGCAGCGGTCGCGCCAGCAGCTGTTCGAAGCAGCGGTTGTGAACGAATCTCAGGGCATCCGCGATCAGAATCTCGCCGGTCTCGACCGTCGCGATGGATGAAAGAATACTGTCGTCTCCGTAGAGGCAGACAGGCGAACGCGCAAGCTCGTAGTTGGAGATGAGAGGATATGGAGAGGTCAGGTGGACGTGTGTCTTGAACGACATGTCGATGCCGGTGCAAACCGGCGCCAGCTCTTCATTCAGTCTTGCCATCAGGGGTGCGACACGGAAGCGCAACTCCGAGCGATCAGTAAATGGTTTGGCAACACAGATGAGATCGATGTCACTGAGACTGTAGAGCCCCGCCGGGGTCTCTACGATCGTGGCTTCGCCACGAGCAGGAGCACCAATCATGAGCAACGCCTCAATGTCGTCGGGGCAGATGGAATTCACGATCTCGCTCACACACCGCTTAAGGAGGTTGGCGAAGAACTCGTGCTTTTCTGGGTTCGAGGAGTAGAGCATGTGCCATCCTGATTTCGGTCAATTGGTGAATCCTACCTGAACTGCGTCCTGCGCGCAGCCTCCAGCTTACCCACAGGAAGTCGGGACGTGAGTCGCCGTTCGTACTAATGGTAGCACTTCGCGTTCCGAACCCTAAGCCTAGCGCATATTCCCTGCCGTGCAACCCCCTGAATACTCATGAGGCCGAATCGTGAGATGCTTGCACGACCAAGAAACTCAGGGGCCATGAGCCCGCGCCTGCAATTGACTTTCAGTCATGTTTTTCTTGATCGAGCGCCTCTGGCAATCAAGGTGGCCAGAACGGCGCAACGCTTGAGCTGTTGCGAATCAACACACCTATGTGCTATAATCTATGCATGTACTTTCTAGAGACGCAATGCGTCCCGGGAGGGTCGGGTTGTATTGCAGGACTGATGACAACAGGCGATTGGTCTGCAGTCAATCGCGTGGTGTGCGCATGTTCATGCCACGCTCAGCACAGAAGGAGGACACGCATGAAGTCCATGCGCGCACTGGTTGTTCTCGCTCTCTTCGTTCTGGTGGCGATGCCGGTATCGGTGTCGGCGAGGTGGATCGAGTTCGGAACGGCTGAGTCTGATGGAGTTCCGGAGGTAACACTTCTTGCGTCGGATCTCTCTGGCGCGGCGCTTTCCATTGACATTCCAGGAGTTGAGGTGGCCGACATGGCCACAGATCTCGGTCTCTTCACGCGACTGACCATCCCGGGGAGTGCCTACACCATCGACATCGGCGCACCAATGCTTCCGGTGATCCGCGAGTTTCTGGAGATACCTCAGGGTGCTGTGCCGAGACTCTCCATCGTAAGCGCGGACTATGTGGAGGCGTCGCTTGCGGATCTCGGTGTGGCGCACAGACTCGTTCCCGTGCAGCCGTCCATCGAAAAACTCCCAGGCGCCCGCGAGGCGGCCCGGTTTGTTATGGACAATGCGGCGTATGCGACAAGCGGATTCTATCCGGATGTGCCGGCTGCGCTCGGTGAGATCGGGCAGATGAGAGCTCACCGCTTTGTGGAACTTGAGATCTTCCCCGTGCAGTACGACGCTTCGACCGGCACAGTTCGCTATCTCCGGAGTATCGAGCTCTCTGTGGAGTTTGATGGCGGCGATTGGGCTGAGACAAACAGGGTGCTCGATCGCTTCGCATCGCGCGATTTCGATACCTTCGCGACGAAGCACTTCGTGAACGCAGATGCATTCGAAGGTCGTGGCTTCCCGGTTCTCCCGATCGGCTATCTCATCATTACCTATGATGATTACTACGAGGAGATCGAGACGTTTGCAGGGCTGAGGCATCGCCTTGGCTATGAGACGACCGTGACGAAGCTGTCGGAGATCCCGGGCGGGGCGACGACGAC
>JAUVLP010000080.1 GCA_030600655.1 Candidatus Eiseniibacteriota bacterium | reverse complement strand
ACATACCCCATCACTGCATCAATCAGTTCGGGCACACTTCTGAAGATCCCTCGATGCACTCGCTTTTCATCAAGATCGCGAAAGAACCTTTCGATGACATTGAGCCACGAGCTGCTTGTCGGAATGAAGTGGACATGGAATCGCTTGTGACGTTTGAGCCAGGCTTTCACCTTCGGATGTTTGTGTGTCGCGTAATTGTCGACAATCAGATGAAGATCCAGATCTTTCGGTGTCTCTGCATCTATCTGCTTCAGGAACTTGATCCATTCCTGGTGTCTGTGGCGAGGCATACAGGACGCGATGACTTTGCCTTGGGTCATGTCAATGGCGGCGAAGAGAGTTGTTGTACCGTTCCGTTTGTAGTCATGTGTCATAGTCCCGCATCGGCCGGGAACAAGGGGCAGACTCGGCTGGGTCCTGTCGAGTGCCTGGATCTGTGTCTTCTCGTCAGCACTGATGACGAGCGCCTTTTCTGGTGGGTTGAGATAGAGGCCAACAACGTCAATTAACTTGTCCTCAAAATGTGGGTCCCGGCTCAACTTGAACGTCTTGACAAGATGTGGCCTCAACCCGTTGGCTTTCCATACTCGATGAATCATCGATTGACTTACCCCCAACTCCTCAGCAAGGGAACGGGTGCTCCAATGGGTGGCATGCTCCGGAGTCTCCTGGGTTGTTTTGCGAATGATCTTGCTTTCCAATCGCTCCCGCTGATCTCGTGGGCGACCACCACGAGGAAGATCCTTCTCGATACCGGCCAGCCGCAACTCTGCAAATCGACTTCGCCAGCGCCCAACCGTGTGGGCTTTAACACCTATCTTGCCGGCGATCTCGTTGTTCGCCATGCCATCTGCGGCCAGCAGAATCATGCCGGCTCGTTCTCTCTGCCGCACCGAAACCCTGCGGCCTTTTGACCACTGGTCAAGGGCTACCCGTTCTTTCTTGTTGAGTACGATCTTTTCTGCTACACGCATATTCAGTACCTCCACTGCAACTTTACAATGGAGGACTGGAGAAAGCAAGATAATGCCCCTTAATTATGACACACACCACTAGTTGTCGACTCGGCTGTCCGAGCTCCACAGGCGCTCGCATTACTACAATGCTTTTTACTCAGCATCATTGTGCATGATCTGGATGCACTCTGTCAACGGTATTCCTCTGATGAACCAACCTCGCTGGATTCGATACTACGCACAACAGCGCACTGCGTGATGATGGATCGAACACTGGATTCCATCAGAGACAGTCCACCATCATGTGTGTCCTGACTGGCCATGTGCACTTCCTCCACTCACAGCAGAAGGTCTCCCGCGTCGCGGTCGAGGTGACAGCCAAGTCCGTCCGCTGCACCCACCAGTCAAACCGCGCGCATGACTGCATCCCAGTCCCTGAGCATATCGTGGTATCCAATGCTGGAACCACAGAGCCAGCGTTCCAGGATGCTCCGGCTTCGCTTGGGGAGCGCCGGGATAATCCGCGGAAGCGATAGACGCTCGCGCAGAGCTTCCAGCCTCTGCTGCTCTGTCATCTTGGCAGTAATCCAGCTCGAGCAGTAACACGCCCTCAAGGGAAACTTGAGATCCCGGTATGGGTTCTCACCCAAAAGCAACTCGATGAGGAGCACGGTGATAGCCACCACATCGGCCCGCCCTCGTTCTTCGCCAAGCGGGTTGTACTGAACAGTGAAGGTCATCCCGACATGTGCGCCGTCGCAGTTTGGCTCTATGGCTGGATCCACAAGACGAACCGGAGCACCGTCGAGTATGATGATGTTCTCAGGCTTGATGTCGCCATGCCAATACCAAGGGCCACTGTTCCTGTTCAGCTGCCAGAGTTGCTCAACAAGCTCGTGGAGTACTGCGGCCCATTGGCGGAAGTGTCTCCGCGGACCATCCACAAGTGCTCTCCTCATGTCAGTGCCGGGTAGCTCCTCCATCGTGTACCATGCGTGGGGTCCCGCCGAAGCGAATTCATATACTTCCGGAAAGAGCTTGCCGGGGAAACCCCCAATCCTGCGATACTGGTGCCACATCACATCCGGAATATCTCCTCCCTTGATGCTGCCGTACGTGTAGCCACCAGTCTTGAAATAGAGACCCTTGGTGTCGAAACGCGTCTCCCCCGCCTCCTGCTTCCCTACGTATTGAGCCGCACCTGCCGAATCCATCTTCAGCGCAATGGGGTGCTCGCCAGAACCGGCCCTGTGAGAACTCGTGGGCACCGCATGGAATACAACTCCTTCCCCACCAGCACCGATTACCCGCTCAAGCGTGTAGCGTGCGCATAGTTCGTCATACACTAGCAACATGATCCTAGTCCCCTCCTCGATCAGGGCCACTCCTCCCCGTGCCCGATGCCCGCGGTGATGGGATTGTGTGAATACGAGAATCGCTTCTGCCGATCAAGCCACCGATGAACTCCGCCGTATCTGTCAGCAGCGGATCGTCGATTCCGGCGATAAGGGCGCGCGCTTCGCTGAAACGAGCCAGCTCGCGCATAATCTCAGCCTTCGCAAGCCGGTCCGAACCCACTGATTCGTCCATGAGTTGCGCTAGTCTGATGAGGTTGTCCCTCGCAGCTCTCTTCAATGGTGCCCCGCGGAAGAAGCGCCTGCGACCGTCATTCCAAGCCCACCACAGGCGAGTTCTGATATACCGCTCCTTCTGGAGAGCAGATGTCTCTCGACTGAGCAGTCTCGCGTAGTCACGGGAACTTGGGGACCGGAAGTGGCGCAACCGACCATCTGACTTCGCCGTCCTCTGATCACCAAGCTCGCCGACGCGATGTTGCTCATCGAGCCACAGAAGTGCGGAGCAGTTGGGACACTTCACCAGCCACTTCTGGTCGGGGAGCATTGGCGCATACATCCTACCGTCAGTCCAGAGCGTAGCTCCGAAGGTATTGCCAGAGGAGATCGTCCGCTCAAGGAACGGCCTGTTGCATTCGTTGCACTGTCTGATCGTCGTCGGTCCTGGCAGCATACGTAGTTCCCCTGTCCGTGGGTGGGACAACCGCAATATTGTCCGGTTGCGCGAGCGCCGTGTCCACTACCACGGCCATCTGCCATCGATCGCGAAACGGCTTCGTCTCTCTCACCGCCGCACAAGGATCACGGGCTCACGATTCCAGCGCTCGATCCCGTTCACAAATTCCCGGAAGCCGTCGTACTCCCTGGACAGCATCCGGGTTCTGGCCAGCTCAAAACTGCACTCTGAACTCAGAACACCCCCATCCTCAGACAAGCTACGCCGAAACGATCCAAAACCGCACTGCTCGTTGACTGGTCCCGGAAGCGATTCGACCGACCAGCCGGTCGGCAGCTTCACGGACACACTCTGCTCCATCGAAACCGGCTGCTTCAACTCCACCGGATTTTGCCGTTCCCGTTGCGGAAGAACCTCGCCAAATCCGGCTGTCCCGAACACGGTGCCGTCCACGATCATCCTGTCGCCGGAACGCTTGACACTCCCCTCCGCCTCGAACTGCATGACGAATAAGCACCGCCCATCCGTTCGATCCACATCATACTCCCAATCGATGACCGTCCCACCCGAACAGAAATCGTCAAGCCGCCATTCCAGGAAACGCTTGATCTCCTCCTGCGATGATGTTCGACCGAAGGCCTTTCCGGAAACGGCAAGATCCCCGGCGTATTCCTGAGTGATCTCACCCGTCAGCTTTCCATCGCTGCCGACCTCAGCGCGAATGTCGGTCCGCACGACGTTATGTCCACGCGAAGCCGCTGGAACATTCCTGAAATCACACCCGTCCTCGCCAAGCACGAGGGCAGGCACCCCGCGGTCGGACCAAGGAAGGCCTCCCTCGGCGAACGCGCCGGCAGTGGGATCCAACCAGTGTTCCCTGCCGTGCTCCTTTGCGAGAACAATCATGTGGTTGATCGATGATGACGCGACGATCGTGGTATCGAGAATCCCAAGGTTCGTCGTCATGAGAAGAGCTGGATTCGCCTCGATATCCAGAGAACGCAGGAGAGCCACCACCAGTACGCTCATATCCTTGCAATCGCCGTACTTCGTCGAGAGCGTCTCCTCTGGGCTCTGCGGGACCCATCCCGTACCCTCGAGTCCGACAGCAACGTAACGGATGCTTTCAATAACCCCATTGCAGATGGCTTCTATCTTCTCACCGTCGCCTATACATCCAGCGATCCAGTTCCGCGCCACGCTTGCCACGCTGGCAAGGCCACTGTCCGAAACGAGTGGACTGATCGTAGAATCATAGTAGTCGTTGCCCAGAACCTGCCACGTGTAGTCCCCAATGCTCGGGGTCCTGTCGAGAGCAACTGTGACGCGCGCCGAGACTTCGCGATACGGTGGCATGTGTGGTTCCACCACGATCGCCGACACGTCTTCCTTTTCCCAAATCATCATCGACAGATCACTGCCAACTGCGCTTCGAAGCGTCTTCAGCGGAAGCCCGATCTGACCAAATGATCTCGCGGCAACATTCACACCGTAGTTCACAAGATCGGCCGCGATTCCGAAGCTGTAGCGCGCCGTCTTCGTCGGAACCAGCGTACTGAACACGAAGCCGTCTTCGAAATCCGCCCCCGACACGGTGCGGACATACTCGTATTCGATGATGCAGCTATCCTCGAATGCGGGCATCGCGAATACCTTCTCGCGGAGATCCGTGTACAACATGTACTCAGGAAAGCGGCTGCGCTCGTGAATGGCATCGGGTGCAACCGGTACAACGGTGCCGTCTTTGCGGATCGTCCGCGCGCTCAGACGACTCACCGGCCTCCTGCTGGAGGTTGGAATAACAATGTTCCCATACTCCTCCGCACGGGCCGCGTTCAGGATCACAAGCTTGAATCTGTTGACCTGAAAGGTGATGAAATTGTGCTCCACGTACGTGATCGTTGTCCTCTTGTCCGCCAACCACCGCACGGCTGGCGCCGGCTCATCGGTCCCACTGAGTTGGGCAACGCGAGCAACCTCACCCCAAAACTCGGGGCTGGATACCTCATGACTGAGATCCGATTCTCCCGGCAGCGGCTGAATGCTCGCTGCACACCCGACAATCATCTGGCACATACCACAAAGAAACGCGATAGCAACGATCCGCCGCATATGATCCCCTTTCCACAGACACTGAGCCCGAGACTCGCTCAAACAAAGCAACCTAGGCGCCAACAACGACCGGAAGTGCGGAGTCTCCCCTAACTACCGGTGAAACACCACGTTCGGGCAACATTGGCCGTCGCATCCTGGGCCACTGTCGGAATTGTCAGGCCGAGAATGTAACCTCGACGTTACGCAGAAAGGTTGAGAATGGCTGAGAAAGCTGAAAACAGGGACGTCTACCGATTAACACCCGTGTTCGTCAAAGACGTCGTTTGTTAGGTTTCTCGGAGTTTTCTCGAGAGGCATCCAAGAATTCTCCTCCTGCGAAAAGCCGCACCGAAGTCAGGAAGCACAGTCCCTTCACACCCCTCCCCCCACAGCCTCCCGCGCCGCATCAAACACCTGCCTTCGCTCGCCATCTCCGTGGCGAGTGTCGGCGCCATACTCAGATCGAGCACGATGACGTCCGGGATACCAGCTCTGAGGTGTGCGAAGACGCTCTCTGAATCATGGACCACGTCCATCGACACCTCTACGGGCTTCACCGCCTTGAGGTGCTCCGTGAACTCCACATCGTCATCGATAACCAGTACGCGCATCATGAGCTTCACCCCTACGCCCGCCACCGGCGTAAGATAAACCTCGCTCCCATCCCTCCCCACACCCCTCCCGGTGTCATATGATACTATCGTACGACAGCAAGCTTCAGGGTGCTGCTCGTGATTCCCGAATGAAGCTTGGCGAAGTACACTCCGGCGGAAACGGCGTCACCACGGCTGTCCGTCCCGTTCCAGTGGACGCTCCGCCGACCGATGACAACAGCATCCTCAAAGAACGTCCTGATAAGCTGCCCCCTCAGATTGTAGACTGCGAGCGTCACGAGTTCTCCCGAACCGGTCGCCACGAGTTCCATGGTGGTCTCGAAACGACACGGGTTGGGATATGCCGAGACAAGGCGAGGTCCAGATGCCCCCCCCATCACGACTGGAGTCTGCAACGCCGCCAGCTCACGCTCAGTCCCGTCCGTCATCACCGCCCTCAGCACATACCAGAAAGTGCCTCCGGGCCAGGCCGTCCTGTCCTCGTACCTCCCAGGCGAGAGCGGAGCCAGGAGCTCGTCACCCACCGCCACGAATGGACCATCGAACGACGCGGAGCGGCACACACTGAGTCTCCGAGTGCCGTCCGGCATCCTAACTGTCCACTCAAGGAGGATGGTCTCTGAACCGGTGGCCGTGGCGCAGAAACTGCTCGCGACGCCAACGGAACCACCTGCGTACTTCAGAGTAACGTAGTCGTTCGACGCCCCTGCGGCGGAGCCATAGCCTGTGATGTAGATGTTCCCGTCGCTGTCAGTCGCGGCACCTATCGCCCTTCCATTCACGGGTGTTTGGCTTGGCGCCGGCGTGCTTCCCTGCTGGTATGTGCCAACCCACCGCTCGGTTCCTCCTCGATCGAGCAACACCGTTGTGCATACATCCTCGCTCGCACCGGTTGTGCACACCGTGCTGCCATCACCGCTAACGACAATCCCGCTTCCCTCACCATCTCTGTCCCTGGCAATCCACCGCAGGTTCCCCGCGGCGTCGTACTTGATCGTGGCGAATTGGCCGTTGATCTCGCCAGCCACATACGCACATCCACTATCATCCACGGCGATTGCGTATGCGCGGTCGCTGTCGTATGGCGAGTAATTGTACTCCCTGGTCCACAGGCGCTCGCCGGCGGACGAGTACTTGATCGTCAACCAAGAGTCGTAGCCCTCGGAGTTGAGCCCCCAGTCCCCTATGTACCCGGTCACGTAGACTGTGCCATCAGGCCGCACGGTCATGTCATGTGCGACCGCGTTCTCGTAGAAGTACCACTGGTTGTACCCAAAGAGAGTGTCCTCCCAGAGCAATACTCCTGATGATCCGTACTTGGCGACGCCGAGACCCGTCTGGCAATCTACCATCATGCATCTCGTGACATACCCCGCGACATACACATTCGATGAATCGTCTATTCCGATAGCAAGGGCACTCTCGGTTCCCTCGCCCCCTATGTACCGCACCCACACCTCATCTCCCCACCGGTCATATTTGATGGTCACCCAGTCGTACTCCCCAGTCTCCCACCCCATGTAGCTGCGCCCCGTCACATAGACGCTCCCATATCCATCGACGACGACCGCCTCGGCAAAGTCTCCCATCGAGAGCTGCCCGTCGAAGATGGTTGCCCACTCTTCGTTGCCGTCGTGGTCGTACTTGATCGTGACAATGTCGACTCCGCCGGAGGATCCTGGAGTCGTTCCGGTGACGTGGACCGCGCCATCGTCGCCCAGCGCAATCCCCGCGCCTGAATCGCTGCCGTTCCCGCTACCATTGAACAGCGCCACCCACTCCTCTGTGCCGTCGTCCGTGTACTTGATGGTGACGATGTCAGCAAACGTCGACTCGCCGGTAGCGTATCCCGTAACGTAGGTGCAGCCGTCTACGTCGACGACGACTGCACGGACCCGGTCCTCCATTCCCGCCGTCCCGTCGTAGACCGCCACCCATTCCTCTGTCAGCTGCGCCCAGCCCACAGCAGCAGGCAGCAATAGGGCTAGGACAGCACTGAGCAGTATGTTCCTTGTGATGCTGATCACCTCCTTCAGTACCGCCGTTGCCAGCCTCAGCAGCGGGATCGACGCCTTTTCATCGCCTGGCGGATTCCATCGCTCCCGTGCGGAACTCGTTGCTGCCAGCGGGCACCCTTGGTTCTTCATCGGTGAATGCCACCGTTGCTCCCGGCAGTGCTCGAGTTCTGCGCACGCACATCGCTTTCACGATAAGCCTCCTATCTACAGAGAGCATCCACACTGCAATTGGGTGAGCCGGCCGGCTCAGTCCCAGTCAACCAGAAGACAGACAACTCCTCGTTCACTTCTCAGGTTCGTCCTCGCCTCCCTCCTTCACAAGTTGGCGCACATGGCCGAATCGTCTGGTAGCCGCTTTGGTCAACCAATCTTCTTCTGTCCCCACCACAACCTCCCGCGCCGCATCAAACACCTGACCTAACCCATCAGCCTTGTGTAGAACAGCAGCAGCCCCGAGTTTCCTGCACCACGCCTCCGTATCGTCGTCCTCGGACTCCGTCGCTATGACGACGGGGACGCGTCCACGGTGGCCGCCCATGATCGCTCCCAGTATCGCCAGTCCCTCGCTCGCACTGTCCGTAGCGAGTGTCGGTGCCATACTCAGATCGAGCACGATGACGTCCGGGGTACCCACTTGAAGATGTGCGAAGACGCTCTCTGAATCATGGACCACGTCCATCGACACCTCTACGGGCTTCACCGCCTTGAGGTGCTCCGTGAACTCAACATCGTCATCGATAACCAGTACGCGCATCATGAGCTTCACCCCCTCAATGCCTGCTCAGGCCGGACCCACCGCCACTCTCATAGGGCAAGCTGGATGCCAATCGGCCGCGTACCAATAAAGGCACGCCGCTGTGCTGTCTAACGACCGGCACCACTGTGGATTACTGGATGTGTGAAGTGTCACCTGCAGAGGCTCCGCTGGAAGCGCGCAAAGGCAAACTGTCCAGAAAAGAGGACAGTCCGGACGACGACAGGAAAATCAGGGCACTGGCTGGCAGGTTTCGCTGTCAACGGATGCTGACAGTGGCAGGCGGTCGATGCGACAGTCGGCGGGATTTCGCGGAATCGGACGTGCCGCGCCGGCTATTTCTCGTGCTTCGCCAAGCCGGTCTCAACCAGAAAGCGGTGGAACGTCTGCCGGGAGACGCCGAGGTCCTTCGCGGCAGAAGTGATATTCCCTTCATTCCGGCTCAGAGCCTCGCTCGCCATGGTGCGCTTGAGATCCACGAGTACCTGATCCTTGGCTCTTTCGTAGTCGAGCGGGAGGGACTCCCCCCTCACGCGCGTGGCCAGATCCTGAGGGGAAAGTATCGCCCCCCCGGCAAGGGCGCATCCACGCTCTATCGTGTGCTTGAGCTCGCGCACATTGCCGTCCCAACACTGGGATTGAAGGTACAGTTCGGCACTGGGTGAAAGGGTGAATCCACTGCTTCCGTCTGTTGCGTACTCGGCGGCGAAGTGCCTGGCGAGCGGAACGATGTCCTCACGTCTCTCTCTCAGCGGGGGTATCTCGATGTGGAACGTGTTCAACCTGTAGAAGAGATCCTTGCGGAATGTCCCGGCCTTGACCTCTTCGGCAAGCGGGTGGTTCGTCGCCGCGACAATTCTCACATCCACGCTTCTGTCGTGCTTTCCCCCGAGGCGTTTGAATTTCCCCTCATCGGCAAGACGCAGAAGCTTTGCCTGCGAGACGAGAGGCATATCACCGATCTCATCGAGAAAGAGCGTGCCTCCGTCCGCAGCTTCGCAGCTCCCGATCTGTTGTGATACGGCGCCCGTGTACGCACCCCGCTCGTGTCCGAAGAGCTCATTCTCGACGATCGTATCGGGAAGAGAAGCGCACTCGACCACCCCGAACGGACCGTTGGCCCTTGAACTGCGGCGGTGGATCTCGCGGGCAAGCAGCCCCTTCCCCACACCAGTCTCGCCGGTGATCAGAACTGCATTATCAGAAGCGGCTATCTTCGACAGGTCGGAGAATATGCGTGCCATCGCATCACCGGCGTACAGGAACTCCCCCCACTTCCTGTCATCGGCGGCACGGAGAGTGTCGTGTGAGATGAGGACCCGCCGATATCTCAAGGCCGCATCAACAACGACGACCACATCGCTGGGACGGGCTTCTTTCCTGACGTAGTGGAATGCACCCAGTTCCTGCGCCCTCAGCTCCTCCGCCATGGACTCGGACTCAGTCCACATGATGACCGGAAGAAATGGATGCTCACTGAGAATCTCGGTCAGGATCTCGAAACCCCGGGGCTTGCCATCGAAGTAGAGATCCAGAAGAACAGCGTCCGGATCCTCCGCATGACACGCCTCAAGAACCTCCGCCGGATCCGTGACGGTCACACAGTCGAATTCCGGCGACAAAACAACGACGGCTGCTTCGAGAAAGGGCGCGCTGTCATCCACAAGAAGCAACTTGCGCCGCACCTCACGATGTCTTGCCATCGGTTCCTCCAGTAGTTTCGGGACTCCAATGGGAAACGGTCACACGGACCGTGGTCCCACGTCCAGGTTCGCTTCTGACCGTGATGTCACCGCCCAGTTTTCTCAAGGTACGCTTCGAGTAGGGCAACCCGAACCCTCCGGACGATGCGTCATCCCGCTCGGCGAAGACCATGCCCAGCTCCTCTTCATTCATCCCCGTGCCTGAGTCCGAGACCTCGACGTGACACACACGCCCATCGCTCCATGCCGAAACGCTGAGGTTCTTCTCCGCCGACTCGTTCATCGAGCGGACCGCATTCGTAAGCAGATTCTCGAGAATGCTGAAGAGTACGTAGCGTGAACCTCTGACGGCATCAGCAGTCTCGGGGATAGAGAGCGAGGTCTCGACAGCCACGCGGTGCTCGGTCAGGAACTGCTGCCTGAGTTCCAGCACGTCTCCCAACGCCGAGTTGATGGAGCATCCCGGATTTCCAAGAACCGCATCCCGCACTTCCTCTGCCGCATCGACGAGCCGGCGGCGCCCGTCCTGGATCGCCTTCAGGTGCTTCGCGAACGACTCCTCGTCCTGAGTTCCCCCATCGAGAATGCTGTCGAGCGCACGCATGATGTCCGCAGCTGCGGACTCCATTACCTTCAGAGGCGCTACCGCGAAGACCATCTCATGCCCGAGGTCGCAGAGACAGCTCGTCTCGGGCAGAACAAGTTCGCTGAAGGTCGCAGCACTCTTTGCAAGAACTTCTCTAATGCTCTCGTAGCGCTCAGGTTCACCCAGATTGTGCATCATCTCCCGGGCCAGGTACGCAAGCTGGGTGATGTTCTTCCTGGCATCGTCGCTCACGCGGGATCCGTCCCGTGCGGTGAAGTCCCCCTGTCCCCCATGGATGAACCCCATGATCCTCGCACTCAGTTCCTCTATGGGAGCCCCCGGGACAAGGGCCGAGTAAGCCAGCCGCCGCCAGCCGGCGGACCCCACCCAGGTCGCTGTCGGCACGATCCCTCCGAGGAAAAGAAGACCCGACCATCTCAGAGATCCGAACGTCGCCCAGGCAATGCCTGCAGAAATCAGTAGCACAACTGATGGGATCAGGGTTGCCGCGAGACCGGCGTTCTTTCTGACTCGGCGGAAGGCCACGTACGAGCCAAGCACGAAGAGAAACGCGGCGCTCATTATTAATTTGGTTAATTGTTGGTACTGTTTTTATAAGCATGAGCCTCGCTCAAGCAGGTATAACGT
>JAUVLP010000191.1 GCA_030600655.1 Candidatus Eiseniibacteriota bacterium | reverse complement strand
AGTTCGCTCCGTGGATTCGAAAGGTCTTCATTGTAACCGACGACCAGGTTCCTGACTGGCTCGACACATCCAACCGCAGGGTAGAGATCGTCGATCACAAGGACATCTTCGAAAACACGGACGATCTGCCCAGCTTCAATTCGCAAGCGATCGAGATGAGATTGCATCACATCGAGGGGCTCTCCGAACGCTTTCTCTATTTCAACGACGACTTCTTCCTGGGACGGCCGACGCGTGTCAGTGATTTCTTCCACGAGTCGGGCATGGGGAAGCTGTTCGTGGGACGAAAGCTCAACAGGATGCGGCCGGGGAGACTGCTTCTGGAATCATCCATGGTGAGAGACAACCCTCATCAACGTGCGGTGTACAATGCGAGACGACTGGTTCATGAGAAGTGCGGCTACATTGCCAACTACGACCTGCGACACAGCGTCAAGGTGTCGAACAGGACGGTGCTCCTTGAACTTGAGAGCCAATTCCCGCAGGTCTTCAGGAATACCCTCTCCCACCAATTTCGGGACAACACAGATGTTCTGATCGCGAATCTGGCAGCCTACTACGAGATGGCAGTACGCGAGAACAAGCCGTACTTCGTCAACGTTCTTCGAGGAGATCGAAGACGCTATTCCATTGGAGTGCTTCGCAGGAAGCGCGAGTATGTGTTCATACCGCTTCCGATCGTCTCAATGGAGAAGGTCAGAGGCAGGCTCGCCGCCATAAGGAAGTACGGACCGTTGATGTTCTGCATCAACGACGGCCCAGGGGCGTCTCTGGAGATAGTAGGACTGGCGATGGATTTCCTGGGAGATTACTTCCCGGAACGCTCCGAGTGTGAACTGTGAAGACCAGCGACCTTATTAGGAACCCGATACTACTGGTTGCGAACGGACGCTCCGTTCTGGAATGTGAATTCGGAGCCCAGATCGACAGTTTCGAGACCGTCGGCAGGATAAACAACTACGAAACAACAGGGTTCGAGAGATTCGTGGGCTCAAGAACGGATATCTGGTTCAATGGTGCGAATCAGAACCTGAGGCAGCGAGAGGACGTTCCGGCACGAGTTGTTGTCCTGATCCCCGAAGACATCCTGAAGCGAAAGGGCGAGCAGATCCACGAGCGCATTCGGAGGAGATTGGGCGTCGAAAGGGACCACTACGAACTTGTTCCGTGGTCTGAGGTCAGGGAGTATGAGAGGATGCTGGGCGCACGAAGACCGACCACCGGGACTTCGGCGATTCTCTGGGCCATGGGGCATTTCGAGAAGGTGGTCATACACGGCTTCGACTTCTTCATAGATACGCTGGCGCACTACCACGACAGACGGGCGACTCGGTGGCTGGTCGAGAAGGGGATCGTCAAGAAGGCCGGCAAGCACGATATGCGACAGGAGAAGGCATTCGTTGAACGGCTGATCTCAGACGGGCGCGTCCTCAGGCTGAGGGACTATCTACTATGAAGAAGTTCCCCGTTGACGTTGTCTATACATGGGTTGACGGCAGCGACAGCAAATGGCTTGAGAAGAAGAAGCGGACTCTGGAGAAGTACGCGGACCACCACGCATCCGAGGAGGTCAGCGGAGCAGGCAGATTCCGCAGCAACGACGAGCTGAGGTACTCCGTCAGGTCAGTGATGAAGTTCGGTCCGTGGATTCGAAAGGTGTTCATTGTAACCGACGACCAGGTTCCTGACTGGCTCGACACATCCAATCGCAGGGTAGAGATCGTTGATCACAAGGACATCTTCGACAACAAGGAACATCTTCCCAGCTTCAATTCACACGCGATCGGGCTGAGACTGCATCACATCGAGGATCTCTCCGACCGTTTCCTCTATCTCAATGACGACGTGTTTCTGGGGCGACCGACGAGTGTCAGTGATTTTTTCCACGAGTCAGGCAAGGGGAAGCTGTTCACAGGAAAAAGGCTCCGCAGGATGTGGCCGAGGACACTGCTTCGGGAATCATCCGTGGTAAGAGACAACCCCCATCACCGTGCAGTGTACAATACGCGACGAGTTGTGTATCAGCGGTGCGGTCGCGTTGTCAACTACAACATGCGGCACGGCGTCAAGGTCTCAAGCAGGACGACGCGCCGGGAGCTTGAAAGCGAATTCCCACACATAGTAGGGAGCACGCTTGCAGGGCAGTTTCGAGACAATACCGATACCATGAGCACATGTCTGGAGGCGTTCTACGAGATAGGAACACGCAGGAACAAGCCGTACTTCATCAACACCTTTCGCGGAGATCTGAGACGTTACTGCATTGGATGGATTCGCAGGAAGCGCGACGACGTGTTCATACCGCTAGAGAGGGGTTCCATGGAGAAGATCAAAGGTAGACTCACCGCCATAAGGAAGTACGGACCGTTGATGTTCTGCATCAATGACGGCCCAGGTGCGTCTCGGGAGAGAGTGGAACTGGCGATGGACTTCCTTGAGGACTACTTCCCGGAACCCTCTGAGTGTGAACTGTGAAGACCGGCGACCCTGATGAGAACCTGATACTGCTGGTGGCGAACGAACGGTCTGTTCTGGAACATGAGTTCGGAGTATGAGAGGATGTTGAACGGCTGACCTCAGACGGACGCGTCCTCAGGCTGAGGGATCATCTACCATGAACACTGTCGTCATCATTCCAGCGAGAGGCGGGAGCAAGGGACTTCCCGGGAAGAACATCCGTGAGTTCGCGGGGAAGCCGCTCATCGTTCACACGATAGAGCACGCCCTTGGTGCGCCGCTCGTGGACACTGTCTACGTCTCCACGGACGATGAAGGGATAGCGGCCGTATCAGCCGACGCCGGCGCCTCCATCATAGATCGACCGGCGGAACTGGCGGGCGACACGGCCACCACCGAGAGCGCTATCGAGCACGCCCTGAGCGTGATCACGCCGTCGCCGGACATCGTTGTTTTGCTCCAGGCTACCAGCCCGCTCAGACCCGAGCGCGCGCTTCAGGAGGCACTGGAGAAGTTCGCGGCGGGGAACTACGACTCGCT
>JAUVLP010000030.1 GCA_030600655.1 Candidatus Eiseniibacteriota bacterium | reverse complement strand
ACCTTGCGGGTCTCCTCTTTGCCGCCAACCTCGAGGCGGCAGAAGTATACACCCGAGGCAACGCGTCGTCCACGGTCGTCGGTCCCGTCCCACCGGATCTCCAGCTCGCCCGGCGCGGCAACACAATCGAGAAGTGTCTGCACCTTCCTCCCAACCACGTCATAGACGCATGCGGTAACCGGCCCGCCCGGCGATGCGAGTGCGAGCTTTGTCTCGTGTCGGAAGGGATTAGGTCTGCTCGGAGAAAGGAACAGTGCTTCAGGTATGGCATCGCCGGCACCAGTCCCCCCCGATCCCTCGTGCGCGCCTATGTCGATCCTGCCTCCGTCGATGCGCGCCTCCCCTGCGATGTCGACCGGTGGAAGCCGCAGCCCACACGTGTCCTGTTCCCCGGCGTTCACACAGGGTGAATCATCGTGCAGTGCGAAGTGATGATCGCCAAACCCGACAAAGAGCGGATCCTCATCGATGTTCCCGTCGCCGGTGTGACCGTACTCCACATCGCTGAATGTGGTGTAGTATCCCTTGCCCTCGAGAATCTGCGTCGGAATGAAGTACGCCGAGTCGTTGTCCCACACAATGGAACCCCTGGTGCGCGGTTTGGAGATGTGACTGTGGATCGCGCCCGTCTCATCAAACGGCTCATCATTCAGACATTCATTCGAGACGATGGTGCAGTTGGTAATGCCGGGATAGGAGTATAGAACGTAGATCGCAGCCCCTCGCAGAAAGGCGGAGTTCCCTTCGATCAGATTCCCGACAAGCACCGGGGCCGCATGGTGCGAACAGAAGATGGCGCCGCCATAGTCAGCGACGTTGTTGCGGAAGGTGCTGTTTCGCACGAGGAGCTTCGAGAAGCCGATCACCGAGAGTGCCCCACCCCAGGACTCGTTTCCGAGCGCCTTCGAGAACTCAATAGTGCAATGCTCGAGCCTCGACTGGTCATTGATCGAACTCGTCCATGGGAAACGAATGCCATTCCAGGAACCGGCTCTCGTCGTATCCGGCGCGAACGCCCCGGGTTCGTCGGTCGTGAAGATGATGGGATCATCTGCGGAGCCAACGGCCAGCAACCGCCCGAAGACAGTTAGACGATAGAAATCGGCGAACTCGACACGCGTGCCCGGGGCGACGGTGAGAGTGACACAATCATCAATGGCAACGTTCCCCACGACGCGAACAGTGTCGGCATCCCAGGTCGTGTCAAACGCAATCGCCCCAGAGACCTCCATGCTCGAGCGACCGGCGCCCTGGCGGCGCCCACTCGAATCCGGCCAAGACTCCGCGCCACAGAGGGAAGCGAGCGCCTCATCCACGGCAGGCCCGTCCGCCAACGGCGCGCCAGAGGGCCGCCCACCACCAGCGAACCGCGGATCTCTGAGCGAAGGAAATATCCGGCACCCGTACCCGGACGCTGGAGAACCCGGACCCGGTCTGAAGTCGCCGTTCTTGGGATCAATGAGCTCCGGATCGATCCCAACGACGTTGAAGTTCGGTGCAGCTCCGGCCTCCGGCCAGTCCATGGGCTCAAATCACCCGTACTCACAGAGAAATGAGAAATGGGCAAGCGGCGTCGCGTTTCGAACAGGGTCCGAGTGCCACGTCCAGTTCTCGTGAATGACGGGCACGCCGTAGAAGCCGAACTGCCCGCTCGCAGAGATGTTGGTTCCCGTGGGAAGCCACTCGGTAGAAGCGCCGTGCGTGTAGATGTAGTCCCACCCGGTATCCACCGCATCGACGACGATGTTTCGTTCGATCGTGATATTGTCGCCTGATCCCTGAAGGCGTACGCCGTAGTCGTGGGGTTCGTAGAACGTGCAGTAGCGGACCGATCCCTCGGGGATCTCCACGTGATCAACCGTGTTGATCCCCCTGAACCGGATGTTCCCGTTCAGGACGATACAATCTTCGATGTCGAGGCGGTTCTCGCAAAATGAGATGCAGATCTGCTCGCCGCGGAGATCGAGAATGGCGCCGTTTCCGGTGATCCGGACGTCCTCACCACCCTCGCCTTCGAGCTCCCAGGAAAGAGGCGAGAGAATCGGTCCGATGAGAAGCCCGCCGGTGTAGGTCTGTCCGGTCTCGAGCACAACGTCGCGGTCGTAGCCCCCACCCGGCCCCGCAGCCTCATAGGCCTCTCGCAGCGTAACGGCCGGAGATGAGACTGGGAAACTCACTATCAGAATCGCGACTGGAAGGACGACTACCCAGAACAACTGACAAGGCTCCCGGACTGCTGCCGGAAACCGATTCCAGATCATTTGAGCAGAACCATCTTCTTCGTCGCAACAAACCTGCCCGCCGTCATGCGGCAGAAGTAGATGCCACTCGGAAGCCCGTCGGCGGCGATCACTGCTTGATAGCTTCCAGCCTCATGTTCGTCGTCTACTACCGTCCGAACCTCGCGGCCGGACGCGCTGTACAGCGTTATCACTACGCGCGAGTCGACAGGCACGCTGAATTGAATGGTTGTGACCGGATTGAAGGGGTTCGGGCTGTTCTGCTCCATCGAGAACGTGAACGGCGTCGCATCACCCTCCGGCACACCGGTCAGGATCCAGCCGGGTTGATACCAGAATCCGATCTCGTTCACGTACGTCCCACCAGTCACAATCCCGATCGCCGGCTGTCCGATCGTACCGCTAACCTGGAACCCCCCCCCGGTCGAACTACCACCGCCCGAGCCGATGACAGCGGGAGATATCGTATAGGCTGCGGTGCTCGCGCCCGCCAACACAATGACAACGGCCCCGCACACCAGCATGTGCAGCCAGTTCAGTCGCATTGAGGCCTCCTTGTACAGTGTGATAAGCCAAGGCTGTGAGGTGTTTCGCCTGTCTCAGATGACGCACTCTATACTATAGTACAGTATTACTTGCTTGGTCAAGACACACTTAGATCCAGGAGCTCTAGAGTGTTGCCGGGATCTGCGTACGCTGCACGGGACACGAACGGCACCAGGACAACCAGCGAACAGGCGACAGCAGTGGCGTGATGGACCGGCTTGAGTCTCACCGCAGATGCTCTCTTCTTCTAGTCACACCGGACGGGATGCGCCCCGCCAAACACGCGTGCCACGCAGAATGCCTTGCCTCCTGCCGGAACTTTGACCTCACCCAATGCTACGGACCGAACACCACCATCAGGAGTGAGACTCACCTCGTATTCTCCAGGCTCGACGGGAATTCTGGCAATCCACATCCCTGCGGGGAGCGTGATCCAGCTTCTCGTATCGGCCTGTTCGGTCTCAGCAACTGCATGCGTGATAGCATTCTCCACGACCCACATGAGAACCCGCGCTCCGAAGCCGTCGTCTTTCTTGTCATCCTTCTTCCGCTTCTCTTCGCGGTCGTGCTTCGCCTTCGCCAGTGCGATCTGCTTGGTCGTGGCGCGGAGCGTCGATCTCAGCTTGATCGCGCCGATCCTGCGCTCAAGAGTCCATCGCGCCAGGGCGTCGATGTCCTGCGCCCGTTCCGCCCACCCATGCACCGTGTGACCGGCGGCCGAATCCGCAGCGCATGTCGCCCCTACACGGAATCCGTCCGGCGCCCACGGCACGCTCTGAAAGACCGGATAGGCGATCTTGACGTAGGCGGCCAGGTACGAGCCGCCG
The DNA here is from genome assembly GCA_030600655.1 of Candidatus Eiseniibacteriota bacterium. Lineage (GTDB taxonomy): Bacteria > Joyebacterota > Joyebacteria > Joyebacterales > Joyebacteraceae > Joyebacterum. The sequence goes on along the minus strand of JAUVLP010000030.1, from coordinate 18,518 downwards.
CGAAATCCTTCAGGAACGAGGGCTCTGTGTATGGGGAACTCGATCGATTCCTCAAGCTTGTACGGCGCCCAGCCGGAATTGACGATTACCACGATCTCACCCATTCCCTCAGGCACGGGTCCCAGCACACCAACGGTATCGACCAACGCGCGAGTCTCGTCCTCGCGACCCAGCAGACGTCCAAGCCACACGAACGATTCCGCCAACCCCTGCGGTACTCCCATCAGCGCACCAAGACCGGACTCACCCTCGTAGGCCCTCACCGCAAGCAGGTAGTCAATGAACGCGTCCTCCCGCTTCCCCATTGCCTCATATATGAGTCCGGAGAGGTACCGGATGAACCCGTCATCCTGATAGCGATCGGTTCCCTCCTCGTAGCGAGCATCCAGCTTGCGGAAGACCTCGTCGAGACGGCGGCACTCAACAAGCGCACCTTCGAGATCGTCCAGCATGAGATAGTTCAGAGTCATGTAGTAGTGTAGGTAGGCGCGTTCGAAATCTTCACCGACATACGCTTTCACGGTCTCGTTGAGAGTGTAGTCGGCGATAGCCCCAGTGATGCTGACAGGTTCGAGTTCATTGGCTGCGACTACAGCCAAGTCGAATTCGTGATTGCTCTCCTCGAACTCCCCCGCCAGATGAAGCAGGTGACCGCGCTGGGCGCGGTATAGAAGCCGATCTTTCTCACTGTTCGCGATAGACGTCTTATCAATAGCTTCGATGGCAGCCGTGAGATCGCCTGCGTATGCTTTCTCAAGAGGCTCGCATATGACTCGCGCGGCAGGCGTGCAGCCGGACAGAAGCCCGGCGCACACGCACACAGCGAAGAGACGCTTTACCACAGATCAACTCCTCGGGCTCAGTCGGTTCTAGAATCTGGTCTTCGCGCCCGAAACAAGATGCTTCCGTTTGGCGCTTCCGATCCAGACCTTCTCCCATGTCCTGAGATCGACGAGTGAGAGATCCACCTGGTAGAACACGATGGCCTTGCTTCCAGCCTGATCGACGATCGAGCTTATTGTCCCGATCATCATGAAATCGGCGCCGGAGACACCGCTCGCCACCTCATCAGCAACGCCTCCGCCCTTGGCCATCCCCGACTGCCAGTCGACCTCACGCATGAGATCGGCGCGGATGCCCTCGTCCGCCACGAAACGCACGAGACCGGAGTTGATGAGAACGCGCTGGAGTTCGTTCATGAACACATCCTTGCTGATGTGTTCACTCGTGTTGTTCGCAATGTCACCGATTACGATCCTCGGCCGCGCCTGGTCGTACGCACCGCGGAACTCAGGAAGCCATGGCTTGTCCAGACAGTCCGGGATCAGTGTCTCGGCCGTGGCCTGCGCGTCGGAGTCGTTCCACCGGCCGCTGATGTACCCCTCGGTCGTCGGGTCGACGTTCTCTACCTTCGTCCCGCCACAACCGGCGGTCACAAGCGCGGCAAGTGTCAGGGCAACGATTGCCACAACGGTTGATCGTTTCCTTCTCGTGTCGTCCATCCAGCCCCTCCTCCAGTTGAGACCACTACGTCCACATGCATCGTCGAAAAATCTGCATCGTCGAAAAATAGCATGACTGTCTCATACCCAGTTCCAGAGAGCCAATTCGAATCCTGAAGCTACAGCATATCCTCATCGAACACAATAAGGGAACCCCCCTCGTTGGAGGGGGGTTCTCAGAGTCGAGTTCGGCGTCGAAACCGTGGCGGAACCCTGTTCATCTCATGGATTACGTTTGGGTCCCAGGTTTCGCGGGAGTGACACCGTGCTCGCCCCGCAGTAGTTTTGATGCGTTACGTTGCGTGAAGGTTCGCCGGGGCCACGGAGGGATTCCAGCGCGATACGCAACATTCATTGTAATGATACCATTCGCAACCTGCTCAACCAACACAATACCACACAGTTCGTGCAGGTACGTCTAGAAATCAACCTGAAATCTCGTCATGAGTGCAGAGCTTCTACCCACATCTTCGAGATCAGACATCACGTAATTGAGCATCACCCGGCTGTTCGCACTCATATACCAGTTCAGCCCGATCGTCGTGTCCGTGAGATTCCCGCCCATTATCGCAGCGTCGCTATCGTCGAGATCGAGATTTGAGTACCGCACCGCCAACTCCAGCGCTCCCCAGCCATCGTCCATGAACGTTGTCGCGGGCTTCACGCGAGTTACACACCCCGCCTTGAATGGGCGGTGCTCGCCCGTGAGCATCCAGCTGGCCTGAACGTAGTAACCTGTGAATGTGGCCTCTTCTGCGATATCACGCGCCCCGCGGAACCCCGCGGAGTCCGGCTCCGCTGAGAGCTCGACGCCGGCGCTCATGTACTCGCCCTGCAGATAGACCGGACCCATGACGGCCGCTGCCTCGATCCCGAACTGCACGGCCGAGTCGACATCCTCCATCTCCCCCTCCCCCGTGTCGATGAGGACGGGCGCCGTGTGGTTCTCGGGAGCAACCTTGTACCGCACGCTTCCCCCGTCCGGGCTCCTCAAGCTGACCGAGCCACCAACGTGGACCATCGTCCTGCCGCCGTCCTCCCACACCGGCGTTCCCGTGAGGCGTGCCGTGTAACTCATCTCATCGCTGCCGCTCCCACGACCATACCCGTCGACATCTCTGAACGCACCAACCGCCCACGTCATCCGGCTATCGAGGGCCGTGTTGTGAAGCATGAAGCCGCTGTTACGCCATGGATTGAATGCCGTTGGAAGCGCAAACTCCATAAAGGTCATGTACTTGCTGCTGGTCAAACCCTCGAGTGTGAATGGCTCGCGGATATGCCCGACTCGAACGTTTCCTACGGCAGCGATGTCATGCACTTCCACATACGCGTCCTTGAGACTCGCGTCGCCTCCCGCAAGATCGTAGTCCACGAAGAAGCGCATGTGGTCATGAATGCTGCCTTTCATCTGTATGCGTGCCGCGCGGAACTCGGTGCCGCCGACAAAAGCGTCCTCGCCGAACGCGTCTTCCATCTCCCTGTCCACGTCGGCCCACTCCATCCAGTCATTGAAAAGTCTACCACCGAACGTAACATCTTGAATGCCCAGGATCCTCTTCACAATGATCTCGCCGGATGTCTCCTCTGCCACCACCGGAGCCGCGACGCTCATGAGAAGCACTCCCGCCAGGATACACACTACGATCGCTCTTCGGTACATCATCTCACCTCCGCTGAAGTAGCTCGTCATCGTCCCACCAAGAGACTCTGGTAGCATAGCTGAGAACTCCGTACGACGACAACCAAAGAAGAAGGGCGCCGCCGGGTTCTTCCCGACTAACGCCCTCAGAATGTTCGATATATGTGCGCTCGTCACGCACTTCCCGGCTCTACTTGTCGCGGATGCTCACGAGATTCTTCCCCGCGTCCTTGCTGCGATAAAGCATCTGATCGGCACGCTCAAGAATCGACTCCGCTGAGTCGCCGGGTCGCGAAATGACGCCGCCGGACGAGATCGTGACCCGCAGGTCCCTTCCCTTCTTGATAATGCCGGAGTTCTCAATGAGCATGCGGAATCTCTCCGCAATGATGCGCAGCGTCCCTCGGTCGGTATCTCGGATGATACAGATGAATTCATCTCCTCCCCAGCGCCCGACCACATCGAGAGGTCTGCAACTGTGAAGGAATGTCCGCGCGATGGTTTTCAGCACCTCATCTCCGGCCTCGTGACCGTACGAATCGTTGATCTGTTTGAGGTCGTCGATGTCCGAGAACAGAACTCCGAAACTCACCCCGAGACGTGACATCTCCGTAAGTCTACCGGTCAACTCCCTGACGACGTAGCGCCTGTTCGGAAGCCCGGTCAGATCATCGAGAAGAGCCAGACCCTCGAGCTGCTCAATCCGCTGGCGTGCTGCCAAGGTCGGGGAATTGTCACTGAACACCTGTACGAACCCGGTGATCGTTCCTCCATTCCCGTCCTCACGTACCGGCGCGACTCTCAGAAGCACAGGAACAAGATGTCCATCTCTATGGTGCAGGTAAGCCTCGCACCGTTGTGGCTGTCCCTCTTTAAGCGCCGCCACAATCGGGCAGTGGCTCTCGCAAAGCAGGATGCCCTTCTCATCGACATGGGCGAGCAACCCATCTCTACACGGCCTCCCCACGACCTCCTCGCGGCCGTATCCGGTCAGCCTTTCGGCATTGTCGTTCCAGTATGTGATGACCCGGTCGCAGTCTGTGAAGTAGACGCCTTCCGTCAGGTTGTCCAGCACAACTCGAAACATGTTGCGTTCACACATCGGATGCCCCCGCGAACTTTCGATGTACAGGTAAGTTACCTGCTTATCCGACACATACTTATCTGCATGTTTCATAGTGCAGGAATCATGCCACGCGTTCCCATCTGTGCGTCCTGCCTGCAAGATAGCCCTTGCCCCATTACGGGACCGGTAGTAGTCTCCCGTTCACACAAGCGAAGAGGTCACAGAAGTCGACGTGGGCGCCTTCCCACTCGACCGGGAAGGCAGATAGACAGGGGGGAACCATGAGCAAGTGGACACCGATCGTAGTCCTTGTTGTGCTCGCCGCTGCACTTATCCTCGGATGCTCGCAGGAACAGGCCGAGACAGAAACTCCGCCGGCCGTCGAAGAAGCCGTCGAAGAAGCCGTCGAGGAAGTCGGCGAGGAAGTCGAGGCAGTCGAGACAGTCGAAGAGGTTGTCGAGGAAGCTGTCAAGGACACGAAGTAGCTGCTCAGAAAGCGTGGACAGAACGATCGAAGTGCCGGCTTGAACACACTGCACTTCCGTCTGCCAATATGCAGAGACGACCGGGGCCAAACTCCGGTCGTCTTCGTTCAATGTTCGTACTGTTGCTCAGTCGACCGGCTGATCCTTGAGCCCGGCCTGCCATTCGGGCGCGAGTATGCTCAGCATTACGAAGTCGTGAAATACGCCATTCAGGAAGTAGCCGTCGCGCAGAGTTCCTTCCCTCCGGAATCCGAGTCCTTCCCAGTACTTGAGCCCTTCCTCGTGAAACCCGACAACACCGACTGCCACACGGTGAAGACCCATGTAGTTGAACGCGAAGTCGAGAAGCATCCGCCCTACCTCACGGCCGTAGCCCTTCCCTCTCGCATTCTCCTCTGCAATGATGACCGTCATGTCCGTCGTACGCCATGGCTCGAAGATTCTGAGCAGCCCCGCCTCTCCGATCACGCGATCGCCGTCAACGGTGACGATTACATACCACGCTCTGTTCTCATCGTTCTCCACATCCCTGAACCACTCCTCGCACTCCAGATCGGACAAGGGCGCAACCTGGCCGATCGCGGCTCTCAGGTCGGGATCCTCACTCCAGCGCTTTACGCCAGGCAGATCGTCCTTCTCCATCCATCTGAGATAGACCCTGTCACCCATGATGAGCTTCGGACCACGCCTGTTTCCACCGCTCTTGCTCACACCTGCCCCCCGTCTACCTCTATTACATAGACGCCACCACAGATCGATACCTGGTGGTAGTACGCTTCCAGCCGAACGCGATGCAAAACCTCTCTCGCCTCGTCGGCAGCCCAGTAGAACTCACCTTCATCCCAGATGTCGGCCCACTTGCCGGCAGCCTGCTCACGCACATACTCGCTCGGAAACGAGATATCTCCGATGATCACGCGCCCGTGCTCAACAAGATGGTTGCCGGCCAGGGTGGAGATGAATCGTGTTTTTGACTCAATGTCGAACTCGTGGAAAACGTACGCGGATACGATCCGATCAAATCTGCGGTCGGATGGGAGTGGCCAGTGCCCCAGCAGATCGGCTTTGACAAGCTCGACCTGTGGAAGTTTCTCGTGAGCCTTGGCGAGCATCCGCGCGGAGAAATCCATTCCCCAGACCTCACACCCTGCGTTCACGAACCGTTCGGCCAACCGCCCAGTGCCTATCCCCACATCAAGCACTGAGAGACCCGGCTCAGGATGCGCCAGTCGAGCGATCTCATCGAGCACAGCTTCGTAACCCTCGAACGGGAAACCTTGCGCCCACTCGTTCACCGAGTCGTCGTAGTGCTCGGCCCATTCATCGAAAAGGAGTTCGCGTTCGCTATCTTGCAATGGACGCCTCCTGTTCTCGACCATCCACAGAATCACCAGGTTCCTGCTTGCTTCGTCCCACAGTCGACCACATCCGGGCGCGCAACACAAGCAGGGAATCCTGCGCGGGCGGAAGCGGTGTGTGTGGCATACGGGTAGTCTTCCCTAGTCGCCCTTCTGGTGTCGAACGATCTCGCCGTTGACCATGTATATTACATCCTCAGCGATATTCGTGGCGTGGTCCGCGATGCGCTCAAGATAGTGCGACACCCTGAGCATCATGATGAGCCGCTCTATTTCATGCGGCTGCTCGCACATGGCCGTGCGGATTACTCCGTAGTTCTCGCGGTTGATGTCGTCCACCTCATCATCCGCCAACATCACACCCTTCGCCAGCTCATAGTCCCGGTTCATGAACGCGTCGAGGCTGTCGGCCAGCATCCCACGAACTGTCTCCACGAGCGCGCAGAGATCGTACGGGATCTCGAGGCTCCCGCGGTCGGCAAGCCAGACCGCCACCTGAGCCATGTTGACAGCGAGGTCGCCGATGCGCTCAAGATCGTTGTTGACCTTGAGCACCGCTACGATGTAGCGAAGGTCGTTCGCAACCGGTTGATGGAGCGCCAGGATCTTCAGGCACTCCTCCTCCACCTCGATTTCGCGATCGTCCACCTCTACGTCCCGCTTGAGCACCTTCTTCGCCAGTTCTATGTCCCGATCTGCGATGGCGGTTGCTGCCATCTGCACGTTCTCTTCGACGTAAGCCGAGATTGAACAGATCATCTTCTTGAGGCTGTCAGTCTCACGTCTGAGTATGATCGTCATGCTCGCCTCCAGCTAGCCGAACCGGCCCGTGATGTAGTCCTCAGTCTGCTTGTTGTCCGGGTTGGTAAAGATTTTCTTCGTGGGTCCGAACTCAACTATATGACCCTTGTAGAAGAACGCCGTGAAATCGGAGACACGCGCCGCCTGCTGCATGTTGTGCGGGACCAAAACAACGGTGTAACTGTCCCGGAGTGTCTCGATAAGATCCTCGATCTTGGAGGTCGCAACCGGATCGATGGCCGAGCACGGTTCGTCCATGAGGATCAGCTCCGGCTCCACCGCAATGGCACGCGCGATACAGAGCCGCTGCTGCTGACCTCCCGAGAGAGCCGTAGCCGGCTCACTGAGCTTGTCCTTCACCTCACCCCAGAGCGCTCCCCGCTTGAGCGCATCCTCCACGCGATCGGCAATCTCGCCGCGGCTCGCACGGTAGTGGAGTTTTATACCGTAAGCAATGTTGTCGTAGATGCTCATCGGAAACGGCGTCGGTCGCTGAAAGATCATGCCGACCTTCTTCCGGAGCTTCAGGAGATCAGTCACCGGCGACAGAACGTTCTTCCCGTCGATCTCTACGATCCCCTCCGCCCTGTGCGACCGGTAGATTTCGAAGATACGGTTGTATACACGGATGTGTGTCGACTTCCCGCAACCGGACGGACCGATGATGGCCGTCACGCGGAACGCCGGGATGTCGATGCTGTTGTTGAAGAGCGCTTGCTGCCCACCGTAGTAGAAATTGAGGCTCCGGATCTTCACCTTGACCGGAAGTCTGGAAGCATCCTCGATCTCGCCCCGACGCTGCTTCGCCACCTCCGACGGCGGCTTGACAAACACTCTTTCCTCCGTTGCCGTCATCATGCTCTCCCTCCCTTGTCCTTGATCACGAACCGCGCGAGTACCGTGACAACGAGCACACTCGCGGTGATGAGAAGCGAGGCGCCCCAGGCTTTCTCCTGCCAGTCGCTGTAAGGCGACATCGCGTAGTTGAAAATCGTCACAGTCATGTTCGCTGTCGGCTGATTGAGAGAGCCCGGCCAGTAGAAGCTATTGAGCGCAGTGAACAGAAGCGGCGCCGTTTCCCCGCTCACGCGGGCAACCGCCAGGAGGACACCTGTCACAAGGCCCGTCCTTGCTGCTCTGAAGATGATCCCAAGCGTCACTCTCCAGCGGGGGGCTCCCAGAGCGAGGCCCGACTCCCTCAGTTCGTCCGGGACCAGGTTCAGCATGTCCTCGGTCGTTCTCATCACGACCGGCAGAATCAGGATGGCGAGTGCCACGGCTCCCGCCCAGCCCGAGAAATGCCCGAACGGTAGAACCAGAATCGAATAGACGAAGATGCCGATGATTATGGACGGGGTACCCATCAGAAGATTGGTCGTGAATCGTACGGCCGTTGCGATACGGCTCGAGGGCCCGAACTCCGCGAGGAAGACGCCCGCCAGAAGCCCTACCGGCGTCCCCAGCAATGCGGCAAGAAGCGTCATGAGCAGAGTACCAAGAATCGCGTTGCCGAGCCCCCCGCCCTCCATGCCCGGAGGCGTGGGAAGTTCGGTGAAGAACGCCGGTGTGAATGCGCCAACGCCCCGTGCGATGACCTCCCAGAGAATCCATGCAAGCACGGCGATCCCGATGAGCGCGGACGGGACCATCGCGACGCGGATCGCTGTATCGGCCGCCCGCCTCTGCGCTCTCGATCGAGGCCTCATCAGCGGTCCCCCGCCTCGAGCCGCTGCATCCGCGCTACCCAGTAGTGCGCGATCGTCTGGAACACCAGCGTGATGCCGAACAGCACGAGCGCCAGAGCGAACAGCGAACTGAGGTAGATGGGCTCGGAGGCTTCATTGAATTCGTTGGCCAGACTTGATGCAATGGTGTTGCCCGCTGAGAAGAGGGAGGCTGAGATCCTGTGGCTGTTACCGATCACGAAGGTCACGGCCATCGTCTCTCCCAACGCCCTTCCGAACCCGAGAAAGACCGCGCCCACAATGCCGCGCCGGCCGTACTTGAGACTGACGAACCGGACGGTCTCCCACATCGTCGAACCAACACCGTAGGCTGACTCCTTGAGAACCGGCGGAACCATCATGAGCACATCTCGCGTGATCGCCGTAATGAAAGGCAATACCATGAATGCGAGAATGAGCCCCGCCGTCAGCACACCGATGCCCATCGGCGGCCCCTGGAAAAGCGGGAGCGCGCCCAGATGCCTACTAAGGAACGGCTGAACGTGCGTCTGCATGAGGGCCGCGAATACAAAAAGACCCCACATGCCGTAGATGATCGACGGGACCGCCGCCAGGAGTTCGACGGCTCCGCCGATCAATCCGCTCACCTTCGGGTGAGCCACTTCCACAAGATAGACGGCGATGATAATCGACAGCGGGATCGCGATGATCATCGCGATCCCGGTCGATACAAGCGTACCGTAGATGCTGCTGGCGGCGCCGAACTCGCCGGCGATTGGGTTCCAACTGTCCGACGTGAGGAAGCTGAACCCGAACTCTCGGAACGCCATGCCTGAGTTCCGCACGAGTTCGAAGAAGATGCCGGCCATGATGACGATGACCACCAGCGCGCAGGCCGCCGCCAGCCACTTAAAGACAGCATCCGGTCGACTCTGATCACGCGGAGCGCAAGTAGCAACGTTTGCTATCGCCGCAGTGCTCTCCTTCATCTATCCCCACCAAGTTCCTGGGTTGCTGCCAGCCTGCCAAGTCCGCTCTACTTCCAAACGGCTGCTCCGCCCGCCAGAATCTCGTCGGCCCACGTCTGCCGGACCATGTCGGCCACGTTCTTCGGAATCGGAACGTAGTCCTTTTCGACCGCCATCTCTGCGCCGTGCTCATAGCACCAGTCGAAGAATGTGAGCATCTCTTCGGCCTTCTCAACGTCGTCCTGCTCTGCGTAGATCAGGATGAACGTCGCGCCTACGATAGGCCAGCTCTCATCGCCCGGCTGATCGGTGAGCACGATGTAGTAGCCGTCCGCGTTCGCCCAGTCGGCGCTCGCGGCCGCAGCCTGGAACGAGGCCAAGCCTGGCTGCACGTACTTGCCGGCCTGGTTCATGAGCGTAACGTACGGGAGGTTGTTCTGAACCGCGTAGGCATACTCGACATAACCGATGGAACCGTTCACGCGCTGGACGTAGTTGGCGACACCGGGGTTACCCTTGGCGCCGACTCCGACCGGCCACGGCACGATCTTGCCCGTTCCGATCTTCTCGTGCCACGAGGGCGAGACCTTGTCCAGGTAGTTCGTGAAGATCCACGTCGTACCTGAACCCTCGGCGCGGTGGACGATGGTGATCGGTTCACTCGGAAGCGCGAGTCCGGGATTGAGCGAAGTAATGGCCTCGTCGTCCCAGTAATTAATCTCGCCGGAGAAGACACCGGCAAGCAACTGGGGCGTGAACTTCAGCTGACCGGCTTCGATTCCCTTGACGTTACAGATCGGTACGACACCGCCGATGACCATGGGAAACTGGATGAGACCGGCCTCGTGGACCTCGCGACCCTTCATCGGGGCATCCGAACCGCCGAAGTCGACCGTTCTGGCCTTGATCTGACGAATGCCGCCGCTCGAGCCGATACCCTGGTAATCGACGCGCACACCGGTAAGCTGATTGTACTTGTACATCCACACGGCATAGATCGGCTCCGGGAACGTCGCGCCCGCGCCGTTGAGCGACGATGCCGCGAAGACCGGGACCGAGATCGTAAGAACCACGGCCATGACGGCGAGTGCGACTGCCATTCTGACGAAGGTCCGCATCATGCATCCTCCTGATTGGTTGAACTGGCCACCGCGAAGCGCCGCCGGGGGGGGGTAGCCCCGGCGACGCTGGCTACAAGTCGAACCGGAGAAGACCACCGGCGATCATGAGCGGCAGACGGACAACAAGAAACGTGGTCAACAGGATGATCAGCTCCTCCATCTCCCTCTCCCCATGATTGGTGATTGGTGCTTGCCACCGACAGCACACACTCCTCCATACCCAAGCATAGTATGGAAGACGGGAGTTCATTGGCCATCAGCAGCAAGTTAGGATTGCGTTAGGAGAGGCGCCTTCCCCTCCAACACGTTGTGGCCGGAAGGAAGCGGGTTGGTCGAGTAGAAGTGCGCTTGTGGCAGATCAGATTCGTGGCAGAACGATCGTGAAGACACTACCCTTGCCGGGAGCGCTCTCCACGTCGATATTTCCTCCGTGGGCCTGGACGATGTGCTTGGCGATGGCAAGGCCGAGGCCGGTCCCGCCCAGTTCGCGGCTCCGCGCCTTGTCGACACGGTAGAAGCGCTCGAACAGTCGGGGAAGATGCTCTGGTGCGATCCCGACGCCGTGGTCGCGCACGCGAATGAGGACGTCTGTTTCCTGCTCTTTCACATCGACTCCGATGGAAGAACCGCGTTCACTGTACTTGACCGCGTTGTCGAGAAGATTAACGACAGCGTGCTCCAGAAGCTGAGCGTTCACCCGTGTGAGCGAGTCGCCTGTCGCGGTGAGATCGATGTGCATATCCTTCTCCCTGGCTCGCGGCAGACAGACGTCGATCGCCGTCTCGACAACACCCGCAACCAACGCTCTATCGAACGCAATGCGCGAATCTCCGGCATCCTGCTCGATGCGCGACAGATACAACAGATCCTCGATAATCGCATTCAGCCGGCCGGAGTGGCGGTGAACGATGTGCAGAAACCTGCGTGACTCATCCGCGTCATCGATCGCTCCATCGAGCAGCGTCTCGACAAATCCCTGGATCAGCGTCACCGGAGTCCTGAGCTCGTGCGACACATTGGCGACGAAGTCGCTCCGAACCTTCTCAAGCTGATGCACGCGGGTGATATCGTTGAGAACAATGACCCCGCCGAGTCTGTGCCCCTTCTTGTCCCGGAGCGCTGCTCCACGTGCATGCAGGAGCCGGCGCGTGTCGGCCAGGAGCTCGAACTCCTCCTCAACAGGATCCGAACTCAGGAGCGTGCGCGACGTGAACGCGTGGATATCGGTGTTCCGAATCGCCTCCTGGATGCTTCGACCGGTCGCAGATACCGGATCGACCTCGAAGAGCTCGCCGGCGGCGCGGTTTATCGTGAGGAGTCGTTCATCCGTGTCGACGGCGATGACGCCCTCTTTCATGCTGTAGAAAACGGCATCCTGCTCTGCACGCTGCTGACGAATCGTGCTTATCTGACGGTCCAGCTCCTCAGCCATGTGGTTGAGCGTCTCAGACAGGCTCGCCAACTCGAGTGACGCCGGCACCGGCAATCGGTGCCCGAATCTGCCCTGAGCGTAGCGCAACGCACCACGACGCATCTCCACAAGCGGCCGGGTGATGCGCCGCGCCACTGCAAAGCTCACGCCAGCCGCGATGACAACCATAACAAGCGCAGCGATCGCGATCCGTTGGCGGATGCGCAGGAACTCGTCATCTATGGCAGTCGTGGGAAGTGAGATGCGGACGGCGCCGCGTACCTTCCCGTCGCTGTTGATAGGAACGGCTACGTACATGCGGTTCATTCCGAGCGTGTGGCTGTACCGGATAGCGCTCCCCGCACTTCCGCGAATGGCCTCGACGATCTCCGGGCGATCGGCGTGGTTCTCCATGACTGCGGGGTCCTCGTCCGTATCGGCAACGACGAGGCCGTCAGGCAGGATGATGGTGATGCGAGTGTCCGTCGCTCGACCGAGCTCGACGGCAAGTACCTGGAGGGATTCCCTCCCCCTCCCATCGAGTTCACCGCGCAGCCGCTCCTCAAGAAGCAGCGCTCTGGCGCGGAGGTCTCCTTCCGCGTGCTCGTAGAAGAAAGATCGAAGTGCGATGGAGCCATACCAGCTCACAGCGACAACGGTGAGAGCAGTGATGACGAGGTAGGTCGGGAAAATGTGCCAGAAGAGACCGTGTCTACGCATTCGTACCTCAGCTGATCCAATGGCGGTGTTGGCCCCAAGAGTACGTCTCGAGTACGCCGGTTGCCTAATCGTCGTCCCGGAACCGGTATCCGACGCCACGAACGGTCTCGATGTACTCGCCCGCGCCCCCGAGCTTACGCCTGAGACCGACGATCTGCACATCGACGGACCGCTCTGTCACAGGGTAGTGCTCGCCGTGAACGCGATCAACGATCTGATAGCGTGTGAAGACCCACCCCGGACGGCGGGCCAGCAAGTGCAGAAGATTGAACTCGGTGTTCGTGAGCTCGATGCGCTCGTCCTTGTAGACGACCTCGCGGCGGCCCGGATGGATGGCAAGATCGAGGACTTCGAGAACGTCCTCTTGCTTTGGAACCTGGCGCGCCCTGCGCCTGAGCACTGCACGAACGCGAGCCACGAGCACCTTCGGGCTGAACGGCTTTGTGATGTAGTCATCCGCGCCGAGCTCAAGACCGATCACGATGTCGGCTTCCTCACCCTTCGCGGACACAATGACGATCGGCACGTGCGCGGTCTTCTCGTTGCCCTTGAGTCGCCTGCACACCTCAAAACCATCGATGCCCGGAAGCATCAGATCGAGCACCATGAGATCGGGAGTCTCCCTCGACACAGCCTCGAGCCCCTCCTCACCCGACTCCACACCGGACGGTTCGAAACCGTCCCTCGCCAGGTTGTACTCCATCAGCTCTCGGATGTCCTTGTCATCCTCGACGATCAGGATCTTGTTCCTGCCCATCCTGCGGACTCCTCCTTGCGGGGCGGTTTCGACTCCACATTTCTAGTATGACACGCGCCTGTTAGGATAGTGTTATGAAGCTGATAGAAGATGAAGAGCGTGGCGGGAAGCTACCGGCCAGCCTGAACCCGCCCACAGAACCTCCAAGCTCCTGGTTGCTTCGTCTCACAGTCGACCACATCCGGGCGCGCAACACAAGCAGGGAATCCCGTTGCGCACTAGCCGGCCCATGTGTATTCTGACGCGACTCGGACACCGTAGTGCCTCTGTGTTCGAACCGCTCGCGCTCGCCGACCCGTGAGTATTCTGTGGACGACCCGCGCGCCACCCGGACCCGACCGAGAGGAGGCCGACTATCGACCGCATCGTTCTCTCTTTCTGCTCCCTGAGCCTGCTTCTTCTCATCGGGCAGGCCGTTCGCATCAGGTTTCGGTGGTGCCAGAAGCTGCTCCTTCCCGCCTCCGTCATAGGCGGTTTGATCGGCCTTGTCGTCATTCAGATCCTGCAGCGAGTGCTTTCCGACGGCGCCTTCCTCTCGACCGCGACCGCCGGCTGGGGGAAACTTCCCGGCTTTCTCATCAACATCGTATTCGCCACGCTCTTTCTGGGCGCCGCCATACCATCGCTCAAGAAGGTGTGGCGCATGTCGGGACCGCAGCTGGCGTACGGTCAGGTCGTTGCGTGGGGGCAGTACGCGGTCGGGTTGGGTGTCACGTTTCTGATCCTCACGCGGTTTTTCAACATTCCTCCGATGTTCGGTGCACTCATCCCGGTCGGCTTTGAGGGCGGCCATGGAACGGCGGCCGGACTCGCGCCGATCTTCGCTGAGAAGGGATGGCCAGAGGGCGCCGATCTTGCGCTCGGCTCAGCGACGATAGGCGTGGTTGGCGGCGTGGTGATCGGCATGGCACTCATCAACTGGGCAGCTCGGCGCCGGCACTGTCGTACAGAAGAGGGCGGCCAGAGCACGCAGGCTGCGTTCGGAACGGGAATCGTCCCAAAAGAAGAGCGTTCGCCCGCCGGACTCCTCACCTTCCGGACTGAGTCCGTTGAGACGCTGGCTGTCCACGTCGCGGTCGTGGCTGTCGCTATCCTGATCGGATTCGGATTCAAGCTGGGGCTTGCCGCCTTGGAGACGCTCTGGCTGACCGATCCAAAGAACGCGATCCTCGGGAGTTTCCCCCTGTTTCCTCTGGCGATGCTCGGGGGCGTTATCGTCCAGAAACTCTTCGACCGGGCGGACAGGCACGACGTCCTCGACCGCGGCCTGATGCAGAGACTCCAGGGTCTCTCGCTCGACTACCTTGTTATCGCCGCTCTCGCAACCCTGCGGATCGAGGCGATCGTAGCGAACATCGGACCGTTTCTTATTCTGATGGTCGTGGGACTCGCGTGGAACATCTGGTGCGTGATGTGGTTGGCAAAGCGCATGCTGCCCGACTACTGGTTCGAGCGGAGCATTGCCGAGTTCGGGCAGTCAACGGGTGTTACGGCGACAGGTCTTCTTCTTCTCAGAGTCGCAGATCCGAAGCTCGAGACCACGGCTCCCGACGCCTTCGGCTACAAACAGCTTTTGCACGAGCCGTTCATGGGGGGCGGTTTGTGGACAAGCACTGTAATTCCGCTTCTCTATATCTTCCGCGCGAACCCCTGGCCCATCTGGTTCATCACGATCGGAGCGATCGCAATGTGGCTCTTCCTGCGATTCGTGCTCTTCAGGAAGAGCTGGGCACCTCGGTAGGTTCCTGCTTTCAGTGAGCGCTTGCGACCGGAATCGGTTCGTCCATTCCGGCCTCTTCGACAGTCACGCCGGCAGGCAGTTCAAACTCCGCCCACCACGCATTGTGTTCCATGAACTCGCCCGTCTGATCGACAGACCCCGACGGAAACGACACGGCGACAAGGTTCGCGCCACTGCCGACGCGCCCATATAATCCACCCTCCCGCGTGAGCGAGATGCCGTCCGAGCCCAGAAACACCTTCAACTCAAGTGGACTGTCGGCGAGCAGGAACTCCTGGCTCTCTATGTGCCGTCCGTCCTCAAACTCCAGAACGAAAACGGTATCGCCATTCCAGCTGGCGCCCTCCTCCGGCGCCAGCACATCGAACAGGAGCCAGTCAGCTTTGTGCTCTCTCATATACCGGATCATCTGCATACCGCCAACGTCGGCCGCCCTGCGCTCCGCCGTCGAGTACATCGAAGGCCAGTACTCAACCTCGTGGAGCATCCCGCGACACTCCACGTGAACACCCGACTCTGTGGTTGATTCGAGTGTGCGAGGCGAGAAGCCGAACGCCGCGCATGTCAGGATGAGCAGCGCCATAAGGACAATGTATGATCGTGTCACGAATCCCTCTCCTGCTGTTCGCCCTTCGTTCGGGAACGAACGCTAGTTCCAGTGGCCACCGCTGTCTCTGACGAACTCGAGAATCATCCACGTCACTGCCTGCCAGAACGGCGACAGTTCCTCATCGCCGTCCGTGGCGTGCGCAACATCTTCGGCCACACCAGGGAGAATTGCAACAAGTGAGCCGAGTATCGGGGTTACAAGAAGGACAGCCAGGAGCAGGAATACTACGAATGCTCTCATTGTGTCACCTCCGCATGAATAGCGTAAGCAATGAAGCGAACACCACCTTGCAGCGCGCTTCCGCTCACCTCCTTTCTTCTCACATGAATGGTAATCAGGTCGGGCTTTCCGATTCGAGGGGGTGTCCGGTCTGGAGAATGTCATCAGCAAGCCGCACATGACCTACTATGGCGGACACGCGTCCATCTGTCAATGCATAAGTGGCACAACCCGCACAGAACACAGCCTGAAGGCCACGCTCTCTGACAGATTCCGTGCGCACCGCGACTCGGCGCGCACCCTATGCCTGCGGAATGCCCTTGTCGTGGTGGCTGATCTCACCACAGATATTGGTGTGCATGATCTCGCGCACAGCGTCAACAGAGTCGGCACGTTTCAAGGCCCACATGAGCTTGGTCACGATACCCTCGGTGCTCATGTCGTATCCCTGTATGGCACCTAGATCGAGGAGCCTTTTCCCGAGATCGTAGAGATGCATCATTGTAGCGCCCTGTTGGCACTGCGTGGTCACGACAACAGGGATACACAGTTCCACTGCACGTGCAACCGCATCCTGGTACTCGTACGCGACATTGCCGGTTCCAAAGCCTCGAAGCACCAGTCCCTTGATGCCGCTTTCAACGATGCACATGAGGACATCCGGCGGCATTCCGGGAACGAGCGTCACGATGACCACGTTCTCCTCGAACCCCTTCTGAAGGTCCAGCCGGCTATCCGAGCGCCGCCGGTGATCGGCGCTGAGCCGCACATCCACACGTATGTCCCCCACCACACCGCGATTGACGGCCACAAACGCGTCCAGCCTCGATTCGGAGGATTTCGTTGCGCGCGATCCCCGGATGATCTTCCTGTCGAAAACAATGAAGACACCAGAAAGGTCCATCGTCGCTACGCGCACAGCGTTAACGAAATTCCTGCGGGCGTCCGATTCGATTCTCGTACCGGGAATCTGCGAACCCGTCAGTACAACCGGCTTGCCCAACCCCTTGAGCACGAACGATAGCGCACTTGCCGTGTAAGCCATCGTGTCTGTTCCGTGTGTCACCACGAACCCGTCATAGTCGTCGTACTTCTCCGCGATGATGTCCGCCACGCGGTCCCAGTGCTCCGGCTTGATATTGCTGCTGTCGATATTGTCGATGTACGCAACCTCAAGATTGGCCAGCTCGTTTAGCCGCGTCTCCATGCTGAGGAGATTCTTGATCGCCCTGTCGAGTGTGGGCGTCAGGAGACTCCCCCGCTCATCCTCTTCCATAACGAGCGTTCCACCGCAGAAGAGAACCAGTACCTGCTTGTTCGGTGCCGTCATGCCATCCATCCTCGTTGCTCAGGGAACACTTTCGTCTGCCGATCGCATTCGCCGCTTCGTTCGCCGACCACATGCTCCACACTGCACAAGGAGTGCTCTGGTCGCTAGCACGCACGCGGGACTTGATTCCTGTAATCCAAATGACGCACAATAAGTGTAGTCGTGACAGGGGCTTCTGACAAGGTGGTGAATCGATGAAACGGTTCTCTGGGAAAAGATCCTCACAGACCCCGGCACCCCACAACTCAACGCCGCGGGCCGGCATCCTCATTCTTGCACTCTGCGGACTCGCATTTCTGACATCCTGCGGCGATATCGTTGGAGGCGGGGCGGGTTCGCGCCCGTACGTCATGGGATTTACGGGGTTTCCGCACGCGAACTCAATGGACGCCATTCACGAGGCGTGGGATGTGATCACGAACGATGGAGATCTCGCCGTCATACACGAGGACGAAGGAATCCCGTGGCAGGAGGCGCTCGATGGAACGCCGTACCCCGCTTCCTACGCATCATGGCTCGACTACGTCCAGAACCTGATCCCCCCGGGACACGCGATATACCTTGCGGTCACTCCCATATCGTCCTCTCGCGATGGTCTCGCGCTGTACCGCAGCGACATCTCCGACCAGCCGCTTCCCCCACCCTGGAACACATACACGTTCGACGAGCCCGATGTCATGGAGGCATTCGCGAGACACTGCCTCAACATGATAGACATCTACGATCCTGACTACTTCGCCTTCGCCATAGAAGCCAACATGCTCGCGGCGCTCTCGCCCGGAGAATGGCAGGCCTTCATGACCCTCGTTTGCCAGGTCCACGCCGACATCAGGAACGTGCACCCGTTCCTGCCTATCTTCGCCACCATCCAGGCCGACTACTACTACGATGACGAAGGTAGCCAGATCGGGCCTGTCTCGGAACTTCTCTTCTACTGCGATATAGTCGCTGTCAGTTCCCATGCGTTCGACCGCTTCGCCGGCGATCCGGACAGCATGCCACTGGACTATTTCACGGCGGTCGCGGATCTGTCACCCGGCAAGCCCTTTGCCATTGCAGAGACAGCCTGGCCGGCCGAGCCGGTCGACGATCCCTACCCCGT
>JAUVLP010000157.1 GCA_030600655.1 Candidatus Eiseniibacteriota bacterium | reverse complement strand
AACGCGCATGGACCCCCGGCAAGGATGAGAGGATCGTCCTCCGCACGGTCGCATGATCGCAAGGGGATTCCGGCAAGATCTATCATTGCAAGAATCGTTGTGTAATGAAGCTCGTACTGAAGAGTAAAACCGATAACGCCGAAATCGCGCGCCGGTCTGTGAGTTTCCAGGGAGAACAGCGGGATGTCTGCGGCCCGCATCAGCTTCTCCATGTCCGTCCACGGAGCGAAGCAACGCTCTGCCGCTGTGTCCTGCCTTCGATTCAGGATGTCATAGAGCACCTTGATTCCAAGGTGCGACATTCCGATCTCGTACACATCCGGAAACGCAAACAGAAATTCGAGCTCAATGTCCCCGGTCTTGCGCCCGGGCACGTTTCTCTCCGCCCCGATATAGCGACTGGGCTTCGTGACCAGCGGCAGGACCTCCCGCTCGAGCCTCTCGTAGAGCTTGCTCATGCGTCAGAACCTGTCCGGCGCGCCCCGTGGGCGCTCCAGGAAGACGGTGGGCGATTGGACGTGCCTCTCTGCCGGCACGACGGATCTCAGCAATCGCGCTACTTGGCGAGAGCGGCGCCGCGCTTCATCGCCTCCCTGTTCACACTCATGATCTTGTCGCCCTTGCCCTTAAGCATCACGTCGAGGGAACCGAGAAGCGCCTCAACGCTCACG
Organism: Candidatus Eiseniibacteriota bacterium; assembly: GCA_030600655.1. Lineage (GTDB taxonomy): Bacteria > Joyebacterota > Joyebacteria > Joyebacterales > Joyebacteraceae > Joyebacterum. Next base: position 3,313 of record JAUVLP010000157.1, on the reverse strand, counting down.
GCGCCGACTTTCTCCGCGAACGCTCCGAGCATCACCATGTTGGCGGAGCGAGTACTACCGGCCTCTTTAGCCACGTCGTTCGCCGCAACCTTGAAGACCTTGACATCCCCACGCTTGACCTCGCTGTCGATCAGGGACGTATTGTAGAAGATCCAGCCACCTGCGCGGACCGTCGATTCGAACTTGTCCAGAGAAGGGCCGTTCATGATAAGGATCACATCCGGCTCTTCCACCATCGGCGAGGCTATCGCGTCATCCGACACCACCACCGAGCAATTGGCAGTTCCCCCACGCATGGCAGCCCCGTACTGCGGGAAGAACGTAGTGTGCTTCTCCTGCATCATGCCGGCCTGAGCCAGTAGCTTCCCCATCAGGACGATGCCCTGACCACCGAAGCCGGCACATCTTATCTTGCTCACCATTGGAAGTTTCCCCCATCAGCCGTGGCCGCCGCCTCAACCTGCTTTGCTCGACCGCCACCGCTCGATCCGTGGTTCCCAGATTCTATGCCTCTGCGTCGCAGTCGCGGAACACACCGAGTTCATAGTGCTCGAGCATATTCTCACGAAGCCACTCGAGCGCTTTCACCGGCGTCATGCCCCAGTTTGTCGGACACGGCGACACGATCTCGACGAAGCTGTACCCCTTGCCTTCGAGTACATTGCTGTACGCCTTCTTGAGGTACTTCTTTGTCTTCAGGACATTCTTTGGTGAATCAACAGAGCCGCGAGCCATGAAAGCAACGCCCGGCAGATCCTTCAGAAGCTCGCAGACCCGGATCGGATATCCCATGATCGCCGGGTCCCGCCCGAGCTGGCACGTCATCGATTTCTGTCCCACAAGCGTCGTCGGCGCCATCTGGCCACCCGTCATGCCGTAGATGGCGTTGTTGACAAACACGGTTACGAAGTGCTCCCCGCGATTCGCCGCGTGAATCGTCTCAGCGGTACCGATCGCTGCGAGATCACCATCACCCTGATAGCAGATGACGAAGCTCTCCGGTCTTCCCCTCTTCATCCCGGTGGCCACTGCAGGAGCGCGGCCGTGCGCGGCCGAGATAACATCGAAATTCCAGTACTTGTCGGCAAAGACCGAACAACCCACCGGAGCGATCCCGATGGTGCGGTCCCTGATGCCGAACTCGTCAACGAGTTCAGCTACCAACCGATGTGCGATGCCATGTCCACAACCCGGGCAATAGAGCGTCTGCTCGGGCTTCATCGCCTCCGGCATAGTGAATATGCGTTCCACAGACGTCCCTCCTAGAAGTTCCTGATGATCTCGTCGCCCTTCGAGCTCAGAATCGTCTTGATCTGATCGACAATTGCCGTTTCCTCTGGGACACCACCTGCTGTTCTACCATGGAGGTGAACACGGCACGCGCCGCAGGCCGCCAGTCTGACGTCTTCCCACATCTGTCCGAGACTCATCTCGACGGTCAGTATGTTGTCGACCTTCTCTGCGATTTCACGAATGCGCTTCTCGGGGAATGGCCACAGTGTGATCGGACGAAGGAGCCCGACCTTGATGCCGTCTGCCAGTGCCATCTCCATCACTGATTTCGCAACTCTCGCAGATGTTCCGTAGGCGACGATAACGATGTCGGCATCGTTCAGAGCAGTCTCCTCGAATCGCACCTCTTTCTCGGCAATTTCCTCGTACTTCTTCTGGAGCTTGAAATTGTGCTCCTCAAGCTCACCATCGCCGAGACGAACCGATGTTATCCAGATAGGTTCCTGAGTAGCAGGATCACCTAGCCTCCATGATTCCTTGGACGGCAGATCACCGGGATCCTTGTACTTATGAAGAACAAGCGGCTCCATCATCTGCCCAAGAATACCGTCCGTCGCCAGCATCACCGGCATGCGATACTTGTCAGCTATATCGAAGCTGAGCATCGTGTAGTCGTACTGCTCCTGCACATCGCTGGGAGCGTAGACTATGACCCTGTAGTCACCGTGTCCGCCGCCTCGTGTGCACTGGAAATAGTCGGCCTGCGACGGCGCAATGTTGCCGAGACCAGGACCACCCCTCATAACGTTCGCGTAGAAGACCGGCAGTTCAGCGCCGGCGATGTATGAGATGCCCTCCTGCTTGAGGCTGATGCCTGGTCCGGATGACGACGTCATCGTCCGGACGCCGACTGCGGCAGCCCCGAAACACATATTGATAGCCGCGATCTCGCTCTCGCTCTGGATGAAGACCCTGCCCTCTTCGAGCATTCTCTTCGACATGTAGGCGGTGAGCTCGTTCTGCGGCGTGATGGGGTAACCGAAGTAGCACTGGCAGCCCGCCTGGACGGCGGCCTCACCAATGGCCTCGTTACCCTTCATCAGTACCTTCTCACTCATGCCAATCCCCTCTCGAAACAAGATCTACGCAGGGTGGCGGCTCCCACGGAACCCGCCTTCCCGGAGACCATCTACTTGAAGACCTCGATAACAAGATCCGGACACATGATCGCACAGAAAGTACACCCGGTGCATTTGTCGGGCTCAAACATTTCAGCCGCGCGGACCCCCATCTTGTTGAAGCCCTCCCTGAATCTTATGATATTCTGGGGGCAGGCCTCGATGCAGAAGCCACAACCCTTGCACCGATCGACGTTGATCTCTATTCTCGGCACTCCTAACCTCCTTGACACGTGGGTTAGACGTGGTTTCCCTGAGTTCTCCACAGCACAAGAATACTACCACGCGTGTATCACGCCTCCAAGGGCTTTTCCTCGCCCCAGGGGAATGCTACCAGCACAGTCTGCGAGTGAGGATTCGCAAGGAGACCTGTTCCACGATCCGATGCGATAGCTATCTTTCGAAGAAGCGGGAAAAGTCCCGGTTGCTCGCGTGACGGCAACTCAGCAAGGCGCACCCGCCACCGAATCCGTCGTTTCGCTTTCCTGAGCCCCGTGACTCCGATGCGCGAGGCCGCGGCAAGAACAGCGAGTGATTCAGCACCATCGCGATCGGTCACCAGAATCGCGACTTCATTCTTACCCAGCCCCTTCCACGCATGAGGCACGCTCGTCAGGGTGCTCCGGTGCTTGTTGGGATTCAGAAACACGTTCGTACGCTCCACGATCTCCGCAATGATGCGTAGCGCGCATTCCGGTCCGTCGGCCTCCACGTCGAGCAGCGAAAATCGGCCCTGTCGGAGTCCTCTATAACAATCAAACCGTCCGCTCCCACCGAAATCTTCCTTTCACACACCCTTTTCACAAACTCTTCTAAGTTCACAACGGAAAGCACATTGTCCCTGTTGTCGATCAGTATAAAATCATTCCCGCTTCCGCTCATCTTAAAGAACTCTATCATGA